>MOXJ01000023.1 GCA_002507565.1 Candidatus Reconcilbacillus cellulovorans | reverse complement strand
TGCCGCCTATCACTTTACCAAGAAGGGAAGCCCTTGTCTACCCCTTTTCTTCCTCGCGTTCCTTGCTCTTAACCCTGCCCACGAATATTTTACTCATACTATATGAAATGATTGCTCTGGTATACGATTCCCCTGGCCGCACGGGCTTTTCGTTTGACATCCGCCGCGTTTTGTTCTACGATAATATATACCCCCATGGGTATATGGTAAACGACGGACCGGGAGGAGGGAAACCGTATGGCCGTTATGCAGGCGACCGATGCGACGCTGGATGAGGTGCTCCGGTCGAACCGGCTCGTACTGGTCGATTTCTGGGCGCCATGGTGCGGGCCGTGCCGAATGATCGCGCCGGTTCTGGAGCAACTCGCAAAGGAAGTGGAAGGACAGGCGACGGTCGTCAAGGTGAACGTCGACGAAAATCCGCTCAGCGCGATGAAGTACGGCATCCGCAGCATTCCGACGCTCAAGGTGTTCCGCGGCGGTCTTGAAATGGAGACGCTGGTCGGCGTCCGTCCGCTGCGGGAACTGAAGGAAACGCTGCTGGCCTACGCGTGAAAAAACGGGAGCGATGCCGGTATGGGTCAAAAAGTCGTCATTGTCGGCGGCGTCGCCGGCGGCATGTCCGCGGCGGCCCGTCTGCGCCGTCTCGACGAAACGGCGGACATCGTGGTGCTGGAGCGCGGGGAAGCCGTCTCATTCGCCAACTGCGGCATGCCTTACCATATCGGCGGCGTCATTCCGGAACGATCGCGGCTGCTCGTGCAGACGCCCGAGAGTTTGAGACGCCGGTTCCGCCTCGACGTGCGGACGCTGAGCGAAGTCGTCCGGGTCGATCCGTCGCGTAAAATCGTCGAGGTCCGCGATCTTAAGTCAGGCCGGACGTACGTCGAGCCGTACGACGCGCTGGTGCTTGCGCCCGGGGCGAAGCCGGTCGTGCCGCCTGTTCCCGGGATCGACGCGCCCCATGTGATGACCCTGCGGAACTTGCGCGACATGGACCGGATCCGAGAGGCGGCGACGCGACCCGGCGTCCGCCGGGCGGTCATCGTCGGCGGCGGGTTCATCGGCATCGAGATGGCGGAAAATTTCAGGCGCCTCGGGCTCGAAACGGCGATCGCGGAAATGGCGGATCACGTGCTGCCGCCGCTGGATCCGGAAATGGCGGCGATCATAGAAAAAGAACTCACCGATCACGGCGTGCGCCTTGTGCTGGGCGACGGCTTGGAAGCCGTCCGCGAATCGGAAGTCGTGTTGCGGAGCGGCAGGACGTTGCCGGCCGATCTCGTCGTGCTCGCGGCCGGCGTTCGGCCGGACACGGATTTCCTCCGCGATTCCGGCATCGCGCTCGGAGAGCGCGGACATATTCTGGTCGACGAGGACATGCGGACGAACGTGCCGGATGTGTATGCGGTCGGCGACGCGGTGGAAACGTTCGACGCCGTGCACGGCGGCAAAGCCGCCGTTCCGCTCGCAGGACCGGCGAACCGGCAGGGGCGTATTGCGGCCGACCGGATCGCCGGCTGGCCGTCGGTTTACCGCGGTGCGGTGGGCACGGCGATCGTCCGGGCGTTCGGTCTGACCGCTGCGTGTACAGGCGCGAACGAAACGGCCTTACGCCGCCGCGGCGTTCCGTTCCGGACGGTGACGGTGCACGCGAATTCGCACGCTTCGTATTATCCCGGCGCCGCACCGATGGCGCTAAAATTGCTGTTCGGCGACGACGGGAGGGTGTTCGGCGCGCAGGCAGTCGGCGCAGACGGCGTCGACAAGCGGATCGACGTGATCGCGACCGTCGTCCGGCTGCGCGGCACGGTATTCGATCTGGCGGACTTGGAACTCGCTTACGCGCCGCCGTATTCTTCGGCGAAAGACCCGGTCCACCTGGCGGCTTACCAGGCCGAAAACGTCTTGCGCGGGCTGATCGACGTCTGCACGTATCGCGACGTGCAAAACCGCGACGCAGAGCGGACGACGCTGGTCGACGTCCGGTCGCCGGCCGAATACGCCGCGGGGCATATCGCCGGCGCCGTCAACATTCCGGTCGACGACTTGCGCCGGCGGCTCGGCGAACTGGACCGCGACCGCGAAATCTGGACGTATTGCGAAGTCGGCTTTCGTGGGTACATCGCCGCGCGGCTGCTCAGGCAGCACGGATTCCGCGCCAAAAACCTCACCGGCGGCTTCCGCACGTACCGGCAGGCGACATACGTTCCGGAGAGTCGGTAAAAGGCGCGAAAGACACTGGCTTTTCGGCTTTGCGGGCCGGGCGACGCCGTCATCGGACGGTGCCGCCCGGCCTTTTCGGTTTCGGAAAGTTGGAAAAACTTTTATAAATGGAAAAGAGACGGAGGTGAACGGCGTGGGGATGCTGGAAGGATTCCGCGTGCAAAATTTCGGGGTATTGCGGGACGTGAAGATCGGCCGTCTTTCCAACGACAGAAGCGGCGATCCGATGAAGCTTGGCTGCTCGGTGACCTGGAAGCGGTGACGGCTGCGTATCCGTGAGCTCGCCGGCATGTTTTGCAAAGGTATGAGCCGAACGCCTTGTGCGGAACTTGGGAATTGCTTGCCGATGCGGTATGCCCGGAAAAAGCGGCGGGGCTGAGACGAAAGGGATATGCCTCGGTCGGTGCGCGGAAGCGTGAATGGGCGGAAGCGATCGCGCCGCTCATCGATCTTGGACGTCATCGGTCGCCAAGTCTGCAATATTTCGTGAGAAAGGGGCTGGAGTTTTGTTGAAAACGACAACATGGCTGCGGAAGGCGAAACATCGCGCGGACCGTCTGAAATCCGAATTGGAGGCGCTTTACTGGGCGTGCCGCGACGCGCGGACGCCCTGGTATGCGAAGTTTGCAGCCGCGTGCGTCGTCGCCTATGCGTTCAGTCCCATCGACCTGATTCCGGATTTCGTGCCGGTGCTCGGCCATCTGGACGATCTGGTCGTCGTGCCGTTCGGTATTTGGCTGGCGCTCCGGCTTGTGCCGGAAGAAGTGTTGGATGATTGCCGACGGCTGGCGCGATTGCGCGCCGACGTGCGGAGGCGCGACTGGCGGGCGGGGGCGGCGGTGTTGATCGTGTGGGCGTTGGCGGTGTTTGGGGTGGCGGTGCTGATATGGAAGGCGACTTGAAAAAATCGTTCTTAAAATAGATTTTTATTGACCAGAACCTGTTGTCGCCCTTCCATCCGCCGTGATATGATGAATCTAAGCTGCTTGTCCGGGGTGGGACGATGCAAGAAGAATTGCTGATGCAGATCATCGGCAAGATCGATGAAGTGAACCGGAAAGTCGGCGAGATGGACCAACGGTTCGAGGCCATCGATCGCCGATTCGAGGCTATTGATCGCCGATTTGAGGAGATGGACCGGCGGTTCGAGGCGATGGACCAACGGTTCGAGGCTATCGATCGCCGATTTGAGGAGATGGATCGGCGGTTCGAGGCCATCGATCGCCGATTCGAGGCGATGGACCGACGGTTCGAGGCGATCGACCGGCGGTTTGAGACCATCGATCAGCGATTCGAGGCCATCGATCGCCGATTCGAGGCGATGGACCAACGGTTCGAGGTGATCGACCGGCGGTTTGAGGCGATGGATCGTAAATTCGATGCTATGAACCATGAACTGCTGGACGTCAAATCCACTGTCCACCGGATGGAAGCCAAACTTTCAGCCACCTTCGAACAAGTCGTTCGCGTCTCCGAAGATATGACGGACGTCAAGGAAAAAATCCGGCATATCGACCGCCGTCTTGCCGATGTCGAGCTCGAGGTTCGAGGATAAAGCGTCAATCTTACGACCGCGACTTTCGATAAATCCCCACGCCTTCCCGATCAATGTCCCGGCGTAACCGTTCATCCTGCAAAGCGTACATATCGACGATATCGATCTTGTAAATTCTCGCCGCCCGGTCTAAAGCCGTACGCAGACCGGTCGGCATCGGTCCGTCGCATTCGATCGCCAGATCGATGTCCGATCGGTCGCGAAAGTCGCCTCGGGCGCGGGAACCGAAGAGGACGGCGCGTTTGACCTGATCCCGGCTTTTCAGTTCGTCGACAATCGCCTTTACGATGCCGTCCGGCAGTCCGAAACTCGTCACGAGACCGCCTCCGCCAATGCCCGGGCCAGATCCGCCAGGGCCGGATAGTACCGTTCCTTGACATGCTGATAAATTTGCCGGGCCAGCGAGTCGTTGTGGGTATGAACGGTCAAATTCCGATCGTCGATCATGTCGATCCAGACGTCTCCGTCCGGAAGAAACCCGGATGCGAACGCTTCTTTGAATACCGCGCGGGGGGTGGAGGCCGGCTGCAATCCTTCGCGTTCCAGATACGCTTTCAGGCATTTCCACGCCAGTTCGTAAGTGAATTCGAATCGTTGGATGACGCCGTCGTAGACCAGCGGATTGGACAGATCTTCCTCCAGTCCTTCTCCCAGTCTGGCCACCGCTCGGACGTAATCTTCGATTTTGACCCGCAGACGCTCGTCGGTCACGGCCGTTTCCTCCGGCTCACCCTATACTTTTACTTCGGTTTTGAGTTCATTATACGGTTTGCGCCGACGGCGCGTAAAGTTTTCACTCGACGAACCGCGTCCCGTCGAACCGGTATTTCTTCACGACGGTCGCGGGATCGCCGATCGTCCGCGTTCCCGTTTCGTCCAGCCGGTACACCGATTCCCACGCGTACAGCGAGCGCGTGCCGGGATCGATCTGATAATTTCCTACTTTCAATGTATAGTTTTTCGGTTCGGACGCCATCTGAATCTCCCGCAAGATTCCTTCCCAGGCGTCGACGACGTTTCCGTTCTCCATGTAGAACAGGTGGGCGATGTAGATGTCGAGCCCAGTGCCGCCCGTCCGCTTGACGATCTGAAACAATTTTTTGCCGTCCATTTCGATCGGATCGTCGAGCCGCACCCGCTCCACTTTCCAACCTTCTTCCTTGACGAGCTTGTAGCGGCCGTCTTGCGCCCGGTCGAAAATGAAAAATTGGCCGAGGTGTACAGCGCCGTCGATGCCGGCGACGACTTCGAGGTCGGCGTCGCCGTCGAGGTCGGCTTCCTCGTACCATAGGCCGTCCCAGAAATAATCGTTTTCCCGTCCTTGTTCGGCGATCCATTCGATCACCTGTTCGCGGGCGACCGAAGGACCGGTTGAGACGTGAACGGACCGGTTCTGTCCGTCCCAGCGCACGTCGGCGCCCAGCGCTTCGGCGACCGGGCGGACCGGTGCGACGACGGCGCCGTCCCGAATTTCCGGCGCAGGGCTCAAGAAGAGTTCCCGGCCGTCGACGAACAGCCGCACCGGATTCGCCGCCGGCGCCGCCGCGAACGCCGCGGCCGCCAGGACGACCGCCGCCGGCAACAGGACGGCCAGGGCAAAGAGGACAGAGGTTCGTTTTGATTTCACGAAACATCGCTCCCCGGAAAAAGTTTCATTCCTCTTCAAATCAGACGATGGCCGCCGCCGAAAAGTTTCGGCGAACATCCTCCTGCCGGCGAACATGCCCCGGCCGTCCGCCGTCCGGCGGTCCATCCGCCGTGAAGAAGTCAAAATAATCGCATACGCATCAAAATTGTATTACGGCCACCCGGCCGGCTTTTTTTATAATGAAACCAATCCGACGGGCAAGACGGGGCTTGAACGGGAGGGATGCGGGATGTCGCTCAGGCGTCGGGAATCGATCGCCGGATGGCTGTTCGTCAGCCCGATGTTGCTCGGCGTGACGGTGCTGACGCTGTTGCCGATTCTGGCGACGTTCGCGCTCAGTCTGACGGACTGGGTGTTCATCGCCGGGTTTCGCGAGATCAAGTGGACGGGGCTGGACAATTTTGCGCGCCTGGCGGAAGACGCCGCGTTCCGCAAATCGCTGGGCAACAATTTCGTCTTTTTGCTGACGGTGCCGGTGTATATGGCGATTTCGCTGGCGCTCGCGGTCGTCATCAATCGTCACGTTTACTGGAAAGACGCATTTAAGGTCATCTATTTCATGCCGTATATTTCCAGCGTGGTGGCGGTCGCTATCGTTTGGCAGGTGCTGTTCCATCCGACGCTCGGCCCGGTCAATCGACTGCTCATGGCGATCGGCGTCGAGCACCCGCCGGCCTGGATCGCCGATCCGAAGTTCGCGCTCGTGTCGGTCATGATGGTGGCGGTCTGGATCTCGATCGGCTACAACATGATCGTCTATATCGCGGGGCTTCAGGCGATTCCGAAAGAGTTGCTCGAGGCGGCCGAGATCGACGGCGCGAACGGCTGGCAGCGGTTTTGGAAAATCACGTTTCCGCTTCTGTCGCCGACGTCGTTTTTCCTGCTGGTGACGGGGCTCATCTATTCGTTCAAGGTGTTCGACCTGATCGCGGTTTTAACGAAGGGCGGTCCGGTCCGGTCGACGTCGGTGCTCGTCTGGTATCTGTACGAGGTGGCGTTTGAAAACCTGAAAGTCGGCTATGCGTCGGCCGTCGCGCTGGTGCTGTTCGTCTGCGTGTTTCTGATCACGATCGTGCAATGGATCGGCCAGCGCAAGTGGGTGAACTACTGAAAACGCGCGAGGAAACGGGGGATGGGCCATGGCGTGGGCGGATCAGGCGCGCAAGGCGGTCGTCACGCTGATCATGCTGGCCGGCGGCGTGCTGTTTCTTTTGCCGTTCGCGTGGATGCTGTCGACGTCGTTCAAGATCGAGGCGGACGTGTTCAAATATCCGATCGAATGGATTCCGAAACGCTGGAACGGTTGGGAAAACTACAAAGAAGTCTGGTTCGGCAAGTATCCGTTCTGGCTCTATTATCTCAATTCGATCAAGGTCAGCGTGCTGACGACGCTCGTCTCGGCGTTCGTGTCGAGTCTGGCGGCGTACGGCTTTTCCAAGATCGATTTTCCGGCAGGGCGGTGGCTGTTTCTGCTCGTGCTGGCGACGTACATGGTGCCGCAACAGGCGATTTTGGTGCCGCAGTTCATTTTGTACCGTTATATCGGCTTGTTCGACACGCATATCGGGCTCGTGCTGCTCGGCAGTTTCAGCGTGCTGGGGACGTTCATGCTGAGGCAGTTTTTCATGGGCGTGCATTCCGACTACATCGATTCGGCGAAAATCGACGGAGCGGGGCATTTCCGCACGTTCTGGTCGGTCGCCCTGCCGCTCGTGCGGCCGGCGGTGGCGACGTACGCGATTTTGCGGTTCATCTGGACGTGGAACGACTATCAGAACCCGCTCATTTTCCTGAAGTCGGACCGGCTGTACACGATCCAGCTGGCGATGCAAAAGTTCTCGACGATCAACGGGGAGTTCTACTCGCTGATCATGGCGGCCGCCGTGTCGGCGATCGTGCCGCTTCTGATCGTGTTTTTGATCGGGCAGAAGCAGGTGATCGAGGGGATTTCGCTCGGCGGGGTCAAGGGTTGAAGGTCAAAAAATTATTGTAAAGGGTCAAAATCGTAGGATTCCGCGTCATAGAAATAAAGCTACAATTAAATTAAACTATGAAATACTTCAACAAAGGAGGAATCACCATGCGTAAATGGGCGCTGGTCGGGATTGCGGCGTTGGCCCTGTCCGCTTTGGCGGGGTGCGGCGGAAGCGGTTCCAAGTCGGCGGACACCGGCGGCAGCCAGGGGGGCGGCCAGTCGAGCGCGCAGCCGTCGCCGACGCAGCAGCAGGTGACGATCCGGCTGCACACGCACGGCACGGAAGCGGCGTACAACTGGTCGAAGACGATCGCGGCGTTCGAAGCGAAATACCCGAACATCAAGGTGGAGCTCGTGCCGCTGAGCGAAAAAGGCGACTCGCAGGAAGCGCTGAAGAAGCTCGATCTGCTCCTGGCTTCCGGCGAGGAGATGGACGTCATGATGTTCACGGACCCCGCTTCGTACGCGCAGCACGTCGGCATGGGCGTCGTCGCCCCGCTCGACGAGTTCATCGCCAAAGACGGCTTCAAGGTGGCCGAGGAGTACAAGGTCGACACGCAGTTGAACGGCAAATACTACGCCCTACCCGGCAAGTTCAACCCGTGGTACGTGCTGCTGAACAAAGACCATTTGGATCAGGCCGGGCTTAAGGTGCCGACCGACTGGACGTGGGACGATTTCATGGCCTACGCCAAGGCGCTGACCAAGGGAGAAGGCAACCAGAAGCGCTACGGCACGTATTTCCACGGCCCGCAAAACGGCGGCTGGATGGAGTATCTAAAACTTG
This sequence comes from Candidatus Reconcilbacillus cellulovorans, assembly GCA_002507565.1. GTDB lineage: Bacteria > Bacillota > Bacilli > Paenibacillales > Reconciliibacillaceae > Reconciliibacillus > Reconciliibacillus cellulovorans. The sequence continues at coordinate 33,660 of MOXJ01000023.1, read as the reverse complement.
CGCTGGCCGGCCGTCCGGAAAACACGGAATTCCTGAAGGCGGACGGCACGTCGAACCTCGACGACCCGATGTTCCGTCGAACGCTGGAAATCCGGTTAAAGATGGAAAAAGAAGATCAGTCCGCGACGCCGTATTCGCTCATGCTGTCGCAGAAGTTACATTATCGGCCGCAGTTTTTCAATCAATCGGCCAGCATGATTCTGATCGGCAGCTGGATGAACACCGAACTGGGCGGCACGGATCAGTATCCGCTCAATTTCCGCGTCGCGGTCGCACCGTATCCGAAAAACGCGCCGAGCGATCCTTCCGGTTACACGCCGGTGACGACCGACTATATGGCGGTAGCGGCGAAGTCGAAGCACAAGGAAGAAGCATACCGGTTCATCCGCTGGTATACGACCGAAGGACAAATCGTCCAGGGCAAAAACGTGCCGTCCTGGAACGGCGTCAAGCCGGACGCGCTCGCGCAGATCGTCGACACGATCTTGAGCGGTACGAAGACGCCAGAAAAAGTCGACAAGGAATCGCTCGTCCGCGTGCTGTCCGGCGCCCGCTCGTCGAAGCTCGTGCCGCCGGTGACGTATCAGTCGGAAGTGTACAAGGTGCTCAACGAAGAGTTCGAAAAAATGATGCTCGGTTCGCAGGATCTCGACAAGACGCTCGAGACGATGAAACAGCGCGTCCAGCAATTGATCGATGCGAACAAGAAGGGCTGATGATACAATAGACGTATAAAGAACGTTGCGGGACGGGGAGGCGGTTGATCCTCCCCGTTTTTGCCTCCAAACCAATGCGGAGGGATGCGGGGATGCTCGCGGCGGTCCGGAGATTCGTCCGCTTCCGCTCGTTTCGGTGGAAGCTGATCGCGACGGCGGTCGTCTGCGTGTTTTTGCCGGCGTTCGGTTCGTGGGCGGCGTCGCGGTACTGGATCCGCGACGCCGTAACGGAGCAAGCGATCGCCGGCGCCCGGGAGTCGCTGCATCTGGTCGACGGTTATGTGTCCAACCTGTTCGACAATATGACGTATATCGCGAATTTCATCCAGGTCGACTCGTTTCTGAATTCCGTCCTGAAAGAAAGAGCGCTCGGCGGCCGTTACGCCGGACCCGATGCGGAATTTCGCCGGTTTTCCGACCAGCTGGCCGTCATCCGCACACTGGACAACCTGTCGATTATCGGAGAGGACTATTTCGTGACGGTGTTGCTGCCGAACGGAGAATCATTCGCCAATTACGGGCGGGACGAGTACGACCCTTCGGACATTTTGCGGAAGCCGTGGATGGCCAATTTGCGTACATTGTCCGGGTTTGAATCGTATTGGGTCGGCGCCGAGCCGAACCCGTTCGCGGGAACCGGCGAATATATGCTGACGATGGCGCGTCCTTTACGTTTTTCAAATTCGAACGTTTACGGCTATGTCGTCGTTTCAATCCCGGAACGTCAGGTGCATCAGATTTTCAACAAATTAGCCGCCGGTCGCGAGATGATGTTGCTCGACGCCGCCGGCCGGATCGTATCGCACGAGCGGCCTGACCGGATCGGCGAGGTACCGGGTTACCGGCTCGACCGCGAGGCGGCGATCGTCCGCTCCGGAGGCCGCGATGTGCTGCTGACGAGTTATCCCGTCTCGGCGGTGAAAGGATGGCGGCTTGTTTCGCTAACGCCGTACCGCGAGGCGGTGCGGAAAATCAACGGCATTTTCAATACAGTGATCGCGATACAGCTGTCGTTTTTCGCCGCGTTCCTGATCGTGCTCGTGTACGGGCTGCGCCGATTTACGATGCCGCTCGTGCGGCTCTCGCGGCTGGCGACGCTGGTCGAGCTCGGCAATCTGAACGTGCGCTCCGGCGTTCGCGGGCCGGATGAGATCGGCAAGCTCGGCGCGTCGTTCGATTCGATGCTGGACCGAATCCAGGAAATGATTCGGGAAATTACGATGGAGCAGGCGCGCAAGCGGAAAGCCGAGCTGGCGATGTTGCAGGCGCAGATCCGGCCGCATTTTCTGTTCAATGTGCTCAATTCCATCCGGATGAAGGTGCTGCGCCGCGGCGACCGGGACAGCGCCGACATGATCGCCTCGCTGTCGCGGCTGATGCGGCTGTCGATCGAGCGCAGCGAGGAGACGATCCCGCTGCACGAGGAACTGGCGATGGTGGAAGATTACGTCCGGCTGATGAACTTGAGGCAGCGGGAAAAGGCGATTCTTGCCATCGAGGCTGAACCGGAGGCGCTCTGGGCAGAAGTGCCGCGGTTCGTGCTCCAGCCGCTTGTGGAAAACGCGGTCATTCACGGCCTCGGCAGGAGCGCGGGGCTGATCCGCGTGCGGGCGGGCGTCCGCGACGGCCAGCTCGCGCTGGAAGTGTCGGACGACGGCGAAGGCATGGAGCCGGAGCGGCTCGAGCAGCTTCGCGAACGGCTTGCCGAAATTTGTGCCGGGAAAGAAGGCGTCGCGTCGGTGCGGGAAGGAAGTAGCGGAGGCTCCGGCATCGGTCTGGCGAACGTGGCGGAGCGGATGAGGCTTCGGTTCGGCGACGGTTTTTCCATCCGGATCGACAGCGCGCCCGGCGCGGGGACGCGCGTGGAGATGAGGATGCCTTGCCGGGGAGGGGAAACGGCCGATGTACAAAGTGATGCTCGTCGATGACGACTACCCCGTGCTGGAGTTTCTGGCCGACGCCGTCGCATGGAACGAACTCGGCTTCGTCCTGCACGGCATGCACGGAGACGGCGCCTCCGCGCTGGAGCACGCGCTGGCCGACATGCCGGATGTGCTGATTACGGATATCGGCATGCCGAAGATGGACGGGCTGGAGCTGATCCGACGGCTGAAGGAGCGCAAGCCCGATTTGCGGGCAGCGATTTTGTCCTGCCACAGTGAGTTCGAATACGCGAAGCAGGCGCTCCGGCTGGACGTGTCGGATTATTTGCTGAAAGAATCGTTCGATCCGGACGACTTGAAGCGGTTGCTCGCCCGGTTCAAAAGCGAGCTCGACGCGGAGCGGGAGGCGGAGGAACGGTTTTCGCGGCTGCGGCGGATGGCCGATCGGAGCCTGTTGCTTTTGAAGCGGTCGTTCGTCCGCCACACGGTGCACCGGCCGATGCTCGACGAGGCGGACTGGCTCGCGGAAGCGCGTTCGTACGGCCTTGACCTCGACGGCAAGGCGTGTCTGCCGGTCGTGGCTTTCATCGACCGGTACTGCGAAGCGAAACAGCGGCTGATGTCGGAAGATGTGCTGCGGTTTGCCTTCGACAACGTGGCCGAGGAAATCGTCGGTGCGTGGGATGGAGCCGTTCATTTTCCTTATAGTGAGAAAGAGTCTTTTATCCTTTACGCGTTTCGCCCGACGCTCAAGGCCAGCGCCGTCCAGACTGCGGAGGCGGCGCTCGGGCGGCTCGTCGCGGCGCTCGGCAAGACGCTGAAAATTTCGGCGTCTTTTCTGATCGGCGACGTCTGCCGGCATCCGCGCGACATCCGCGCAGCGCTCATCGCGCTGCTTCAGGCCGACGTCCAGCGGTTTTATTTGCCGGACGGCGCCGTGGCGCGACTGGAGAGCGGCGCGAAAGCGCCGGACCTGGCGGAAACGGCGCGGGGGCTGCCGGACGAGGAACGTGCCGAGACCGACCGGCTGTTTTCCTGTTACGATCAGGCGCTGGCGGAGTTTCGCGACGCGCTCGTCGCGCGGCGGGCGGACGCGATCGCGCCGCTCGTCGACAAATGGATGAACGTCGTCCGCGCGGGGCGTTTTCCGCCGGAGACGGTGCGCGACTGGGTGCTCAAGCTCGTGCTCGATCTGAAGCTGAAGTTTCAGTCGCTGCAGCAGTTTCGTTCGGTCGTCGCGTCGGACGTCGCGCACAAGGAAATTCTCGAGATCGATTCGTGGGCGCATTTGCGCGACTGGATGCTGAATCATTTTCAAGCGATGTTCCCGGCGGTCGAGGAAATTTTGCGGCTCAGCCGGAAACCAGAAATTTTGCAGGCCGCCCAGTATGTCGCCCTGCACATGGACAGGAGGGTGACGCTGGAAGAAGTGTCGCGTCACCTGCATTTGAACCCCAGCTATTTTTGCCGTCTGTTCCGCAAGGAAACGGGCGAATCGTTCATCGACTACGTCACGAGGGTGAAGATGGAGCGCGCAAAAGAGCTGCTCGACCAGACCGTCCACCCGGTTTCGCGCATTTCCGAAATGCTCGGTTACGACAATGCCAGTTATTTCATCAAAACGTTCAAAGGCTACACCGGCATGACGCCGGCCGATTACCGAAACCGGTCGAAAAAAGAACAGAAACGGCCATAATCGTTTGATAGCCGTCGGGCGCGATCGCGATAGGATGAAGTCGAGTGACAGACGATCGGGCGTAAACGAGCGGGAAAGTACGCCCGGTTTTTCGGAAAAAAAGAGAAGGGGCCGCGTTCGGACGGGCGCGGCCCTTCTTGCGGTCTCAAGCATCAGAACGCGTCCGGACGATCCCCCGTTCGACCAGCCACATGACGGATTCGTAGACGGCGTCCAGCGAACCGTACCGCGGCCGGTAGCCGAGCAGCCGCTTCGCCTTGGCGATGCTGCAGTTGGGACTGTGCGCGATGTGGTCCCATGTCGCTTCAGCGTCCTGTGGAGAGACCGTCGTTTTCCATACGTCCCACGGCGCGAATTCGAGGCGGGCGGTCTGTCCGAACCAGCCGGCGACCTGCTCGGCGTAACCGCGCAGCGTGAGCGCGGCCGGCGACACGACGTGGAAGCTTTCGCCGAGGGCGACGCTGCGGTTTTCGATCGCAAGCACGAACGCCTGCGCGACGTCGTCGGCGTGGACGTGGTGAACGGTTTCCAGGCCGAGGTTCGGAAGCAGCACCGGTTCCCCGCACGCCAGACGCGAAAACACGTCCGGATTGAAATTGCCCTGCGGGTTGAGCGGCACCCAGCCCGGGCCGACGATATGGCCGGGATGCAGCACGGTCGCCGGAAATCCGCGGCGGCGCGCTTGGTCGAGCAGATACGCTTCGGTCGCCGCCTTGCGGATGCCGTATTCGCCGAACGGCCGGCGCGGCTCGCTTTCCGTCGTCGGCACTTCGACGCTCGGGCCGTGCACCCAGATCGTGCCGCAAAAGAGATAATGCTGGACGCGCCCGGCCAGTGCTTCGACCAGCTGCCGGGCGCTTTCTTCGGTAAAACAGATCATGTCGACGACGACGTGGGGTTCGAGCGCCGCGATGCGGGCGCCGAACGCGCCTGCCGCCTCTTCGCTTTGCCGGTCCAGCGCGACGTGACGCACCCGGTTCCAGGCGGCGTGGGGCAGATAGGGCCGCGACGTTCCTCGGCTGACGTTGATCACTTCGTGGCCGAGCCGGACGAGCCGGGGAATCAGGTACGTGCCGACGTGACCCGTACCGCCGATGACGACGACGCGCATGTCGATCCCTCTTTTCGCCGCGGGATGAAGGTTCGGATTACAGACAGGCGCTCAGGATGCGTTCGACGTCTTCCTTGTGCAGCACCTTGAACCGGCCGATCGGGCCGAACCGCACCGCCTTTTCCGCCATGACGGGGATGTTTTCGCCGCCGATGCCGTAGTCGGCGAGCGACGACGGCGCGCCGATCGAGCGGAAAAATGTTTTGACGCGGCCGATGCCCTCCAGCGCGACGTCGCGTTTTGTTTTGCCGGCCGGGTCGACGTCGAACACGCGGACGGCCATCTGGTAAAACTTTTCCACGCCTGCGTCGACGACGTATTCCATCCAGCGCGGAAAGACGATCGCCAGCCCGCCGCCGTGCGGAATGTCGTAGATCGCGCTGATTTCGTGCTCGATGTTGTGGGTCGCCCAATCGCCCTCCATGCCCATGCTGATCATGCCGTTAAGCGCCATCGTGCTGCAGTACATCATCGTTTCGCGCGCTTCCAGGCTGTCCGGCTGTTCCAGAACGCGCGGCGCGTGTTCGACGATCGTGCGCATGACCGCCTCGCACAGCCGGTCCTGAAGCGGCGTGTGCGGGGTCGGCGAGAAGTACTGCTCGAACACGTGGCTGATCATATCGACGATGCCGTAGACGGTCTGGTCGCGCGGCACGGTGACCGTGTTGGCCGGATCGCAGAATGAGAACTTCGGGTACAGATGCGGCGAACCGGTCGACAGCTTGTCTTTCGTTTCCCAGTTGGTGATGACGCTGTTGCCGTTCATTTCGGAGCCGGTGGCCGCCAGCGTCAGGATCGTGCCGAGCGGCAGCGCGTCCTGCACGACGGCGCGCTTCGTATAAAAATCCCAGACGTCGCCGTTGTATTTCGCGCCGGCCGCGATCGCCTTGGCGGCGTCGAGCACGGAACCGCCGCCGACGGCGAGAATCAGTTCGATGTTTTCATTCCGGCAAATGTCGATGCCGCGCCGCACGGACGAAAGCCTCGGATTCGGCTCTACGCCCGGCAGTTCGAAGACCGTGCAGCCGGCGTTTTTCAGGATGCCCGTTACTTTGTCGTAAAGGCCGAAACGTTTGATGCTGCCGCCTCCGTATACGAGCAGCACGCGGCTGCCGTATTTGCGCACCTCGGCGGCGAGATGGGCTTCGATCTGGCCGGCGCCGTAGTAAAGCACGGTCGGATTGTGGAACCGGAAAGCTTTCACGGCGTCTTTCCTCCTCCGTTTGCGATTGTTCGTTTGGTAAGACTGGTGCCGCTTTTTATTGTAGGGCAAACGGCAGGGAAAGGAAAGGTGTATAAAAAATCATACTTGCTTTCCTGAAGTATAGCGGGCGGAAAAAGGCGCGAAAAAGGGATGGGGAATAGGGCTTCCGGCATTGGAAGCGGACGGCCGCGCGTGGTATGATGGTGTCGGAGGTGTGCCAAGCTTGTCGCAAATCGTATCGGGCAAAAGCTTCACCGCCGTCGCCGTCAGCACGGCCGCCAAGGCGGGCGAGTGGCTGAAGACGCGGCTCGGCCAGCCGACGAGCGTGCAGACGAAGTCGTCGGAGCGCGATCTCGTCACGGAAGTCGACCGCGGCACGGAGACGATGATCCGCAATTTGATCCGGACGCATTTTCCCGGCCATGCGTTTCTCGGCGAAGAGGGGACGGGTGCGGGCGAGCCGGGCGCGGTGACCGTCGAGGAGGCGGCGGAGGCGGAATACGTCTGGATCATCGATCCGATCGACGGAACGACGAATTTCATTCACGGGTTCCCGTTTTTTTCGATATCGCTGGCGCTGGCGTACCGCGGGGAAGTGATCGTCGGCGTCATTTACGATCCGTCGCGCGACGAGCTGTTCGTCGCGGAGAAGAACAAGGGCGCCTATGTGCGGGGGCGGCGCATGTCGGTGTCGCGCGAATCGGCGCTGGGCGAAAGTCTGCTCGCGACCGGCTTTCCGAGCCGGCCGACGGATCTGGAGCGCAGCGTCGCGGCGGTCGCGCATCTGGCGCCGCGCGTCCGCAACATCCGGACGGCGGGGTCGGCGGCGCTGCATCTGGCGTATGTGGCGGCCGGGCGGCTGTCGGGGTTTTTCGAGCCGGGGCTGAACGCGTGGGACGTCGCTGCGGGCGTGCTGCTCGTGCGCGAGTCCGGCGGGACGGTGACCGATATGGACGGCCGGCCGTTTCGGTTGGGGACGCGGAACATCGTGGCGACGAACGGGCGCGTGCACGGCGAACTGCTGGCGGCGTTGCGGACGGCGGGGTGTGCGGGGTAAGAGGCGGAAGAACGCGCCCCGCCCTTTTTGCAATTTAAAAGTTTCAGCACAAAGGTCGTAGACCTTTGACCTTTGTGCTGAAACTGAAACGGCCGGTAAATCCGTCGAAAAACCCTCGAATAAAATCTTTGATGGCGCTGATTATGCCGGGAACTTCGATCGACTCCAGCCGTTCGACTTCAAATGCGATGTTCACAGTTTTCACCTCCTTTCCATAGTTGTAAAGAAGCAAACTTACTCATACCGCAGCGCTTCCACCGGATCCAGCCGGCTTGCCTTGGCCGAAGGCAGCCAGCCGGCCAGCACGCTGAGCGCGACGCTTAGGGCGATGCAGAAAGCGATCATGCCCACGGGAAAGATAAAGGCGTTAAAAGGCGGCAACTCTTTCAACAGCGTCTGCTTCAACACTTCGTTGCCGACGAATCCCCAGAGAAACGCTCCGCCGATGCCGAGGAGGCCTCCCCAGAAGCCGAGCGTTCCGGCTTCCGTCAGGAAGATACGCCGTATGTCTTTCCGCCGTGCGCCGAGCGCGCGCAGCAGTCCGATTTCCTTGATGCGTTCCAGCACGTTCACGTACATGACGATGCCGATCATGATGGACGACACGATCAGGGAAATGCCGGCGAACGTTCCCAAGATACCTTGAATGAGACGGAAATAATTCGTGATCGTCCGGAAAATGTCTTCGGCGGACTTCGGATGAGTATTCAGCTGTTCTAACGCTTGTTTGACTTGCCGGATATTTTTGTCATTTTCTACGACGGCCAAAACGGCGCCCGACGGCCGGGGGACGCCTTCGACGTCCAGGGAAGCGGACAGCTTTTCGGCGAATTCGTACTGAATCTGTGAACCCCCTTCAAGACCGAAAAGAGCGTTGCGGATAATCCCGCTGACGATCATTTCGTGTTGTTCAGTTTTACTGGCAAATTCTCCACCATTTGAAAAATAAACGGTGACCGGTTTGCCGACGAGATCTTGCACGGTCTCGCCTTCGGCCAACAGAGTTTCAGCCAGCGATTCGCCCAGCGCGATGTCGCGGTCGGTTTTCGGATACGTGCCGGCGATCAGGCGCGACTTGTCCGTTTTGCTGAGCGACGATTCCGGTTTGGCCGAATAGACGACGTCCGTGGTGTTCTTCGAATCGCGCATAATTCCTGCGCGGAATGCATATTGATAAAAGACATCTTTCACGCCCGGTACCTCGCGGACTTTGACCATCGTGTCGCGGTCGAGCGGTTTGTATTCGTCCGCCTCGGCGCTTAAGCGGAGAACGCCGGGGTCGAGAAGCGGCTCAACTTCTTTTTTGATTTTGGCTTCGAGGCCCAGGCCGAGGGCGAGCATCAGCGCAATGCCGCATATGCCGATCGACGCGCCGAAGCTGACCAAGAGCGTTCTCCATCGCTTCAGGACCAGGTTGTGCATGGCGTGGCGCAGCGCGGACGCCGTCGACATATTGCCCGTTTTCTTTTGCCGGGTGTTCCGGTCGTAGAACGAACCGGCCGACGAGACGCCGGATGCGTCGACCGATGCGGCCTCAAGACCGGAAGCGGCGACCGCGGCGCGGCCGGCGGTCCGTCGGGTTTCGCCCACCACTTCGCCGTCCAGCATCGAGATGACGTGGTCGGCCTGGGCGGCGATTTCGGGCGAGTGGGTAACCATCAGAATCGTCGTGCCGTGTTCGCGCGCGATGTTTTTCAGCAGTTCAAGAATCGTCTGGCCGGTTTTGCTGTCGAGCGAGCCCGTCGGTTCATCCGCCAAAAGCAGAGTCGGATTCAGCGCCAGCGCCCTGGCGATCGCGACGCGCTGTTTCTGGCCGCCGGACAGCTGGTTCGGCCTGTGGCGCTTGCGGTCCTCAAGCCCGACGAGTTTCAACAGCTCATCCGCCCGTCGTTTTCGCTCGATCGGTCCGACGCCGGCGAGCGCGAGCGGCATTTCGACGTTTCCGGCCGCGGAAAGGTGAGGGATGAGGTAAAACTGTTGAAAAATCATGCCGATGTTTTCGAGACGGTATCGGTCCAGCTGTTTTTCGGAAAAGCCCGCGATTTCCCGACCGCAAAACCGGATCGATCCGCCCGAGGGCCGCTCCAGTCCTCCGATCAGATGGAGCAGTGTCGATTTGCCGCAACCCGACGGGCCGACGATGGCGACGAACGAGCCGGGTTCGACGGAAAACGAAACGTTTTTCAGGACTTGCAGGGTTTCTTTGCCCATCGGGTATGTTTTGCAGATGTTTTCGAGTTGAAGGATGGGGGTCAACGGTGTCAGCCCTCCTTTTGGTTTATGAGAGGGGAAAAGTTTTCCGTAATACTTATTTTTGTTAATCTAATTTCATCTGAAAGCATCACTCTCCCCGTCCGACGGTGGAAGCATGATCGGAACTGCTCCCACAAGGTCAATCCAGCGGCCGTGTAATAAACCAATGTCTTTTCTTCTCGAATCATCTCGGCGAATGCTTTGGCGATCTCCAGCGCTGCCGCCCGGTCGCCCGTTCGCCTCGCCCGCGCCAGCTGCCCCACGGCGTGCACCCGCAATTCGCGCCGGAACTGACTGCGAAACTGTTCCCATACCGCCTCAGCTTTCTCATCTTCCCCAAGCAGAAAATAGACTTCTACCAAACCGGCGGCATTCAGTTCCACGAGATCGTCCAGGCCGTCGCCGTCGGCCACCCGGAGCATCTGAGAAGGGGATTCATAAGAACGTGCAAACGATGAAAAACCCGCCGACACCCGGGAAAACGTTGCTCCCAGAACACAGGCGGGTTTCACCGCAGTCAATTGAAAACCGACAAACCCGCATTCAACCTCGACGTCAACCGGCTAGAAGTGTTATACATTACGTGGCGAATCCCCCTACCGGCCAAAACACCATGGGGATTCTTCTTGTTAACCCCGTCTCTTGCGGAGCTGAATGGCATAGAGGTAAAAAAACAATACGATGGCTACTGATGCAACGATCGCTAACGGTATCCACAGGTGCGTCCAGGACAATGCCGGAAGATCGGCATTCGCACGCTGAAAGCTCACACGCCAGAGCCAGGCTGAAACAGACGCACACCCCAGTCCGATAAGCGCCAGGGAAAGCAACACTCCCCTACGGGCGCGACTAGCCATGATCACTCCCGCCATTGCTACAACTATTATCGCCATCAGAGCAATCGGTCCAAACAAGATCCCTGCCATTGCTGACACAACAAAGAAAATGATCATCATCACAATAGTTCTCACTTATCCATCTCCCCCGCTTTGGATTTGACCTCGCTCACATGAAATCCCCATGTTGCTACTCCGACCCAAACCTTCCCCAAGTCGAGGGTGTAGCATTTAACGACAAAGCCGGCAGGCTGAAACGTGATAGTAACGCTCGAATACAAATCGATCCCCATCCATGGATCTGCAATGATTGGAAATTTCATGAGTTTCTCTGCTCTATCGGGCTGAACAATCTGAATGAGTGACTCCTCCCTTACTTCAGAATAAGTGGGAATAGATTGTCCATTTGCATCTCTTGCCCATGGAGCTGCAATTCCGAAAACATATCGATCTCGGTCATCAACAGCTATAATGCTTCCATCCTCTTGAAGTCTCAGTCGGTCATAATCAGAAGATTCAAATACAAATTCATGACGCAAGGGAGAAGATTCTTGGGTCATGGTAATTTATTTTGGAATCAAAATTTTTGTTGTTATTTGGTGCTGCTGTCATAATAATTGACATTAAGACGATGCAAGTGATAAAGGTGGAACAAAGTGAAAGGAGGCCACGGTAGTTGAAGGCGCGAGCGACGTGTTGATGTTTGGCGATGTCGGTTCCGATGACCAGGGTCGTTTCCGAAATTCTCGAAATCCGTTGATTTTGCTTGCTTGATGGATTATGCTTCATGTTGAGCATTTTCCCCACGTAAAAGAATCATTATAATATATATTCTGCTTTAAAAAGAATTTGAATGTCAAGATTTCACGGTCACGATTGTGGGAACCATTTGATCCGCTTTACCGAACCGTTAGTCGAGTACGAGAACATTCGCTCAATTGTGTCTTTCATGCAACGCATTCTCCTTAAGCCGCGCAAGGCTCAACGGGTATGTTGAGGAGATCGGCACTGTTTTTCGACACGTCGGCCCCGAAAGCGCCGGTCGCCTCGAGCATGGCGGCGGTCACGACGCGGTCGCTTGTGGACGATCAGCCGATCGGCGGGTCAGGTGGAAGAGCAGCAAGACGGCAAGACAAGCAGAAGATGTGATGGGGGGAGAACCGCCGACTTGATTCCCCGCGCCCGTTTGATAAAATGAAGTTGTTTGATTGTCAACCTTTGACCCGCTGAAAAAGTTGACAATACGCCGATATCCCGAAGATACGCCGAAAGAAACGCAAGACGCCGCGCGAAGGGGGATCGACGCATGACGGACCGCAAAGCACGGGCGTTGTTCATCACCGGCACCGACACCGACGTCGGCAAGACCGCGGTGACCGGCGGGCTGGCGGCCGCACTCCGGCTTCAGGGGCTCTCAGCGCCTGTTCGTTGCTGGAAACCGGTGCAGACCGGCCATCCGCCGGGTTCGCCGCAGACGGACAGCGCCAGACTGGCGCGGATCGCCGGGATGCCCGAAGGGCGCAACGGCGCGTTCGCAACGGTGACGCTGCCGGATCCGGTAGCGCCGTGGATGGCAGCCGAGCGGGCGAAGACGGCGATCGACTGGGACGCGCTCGTCGCCGAAGGCCGCCGGCTGCTCGCGGAAGGGACGACGATCTTGATCGAGGGCGCAGGCGGGCTGGCCGTGCCGGTGACGGCGGACCGGCTGATCGTCCATCTGGCACAGGCGCTCGGCGTGCCGCTCCTGATCGTCGCGCGCGCACGGCTCGGCACGGTCAACCATACGGTGCTGAGCGTCCATTACGCGCGGTCGCTCGGCCTGGAAGTGGCGGGCATCGTGCTGAACGGCGCAAAGCCGGGCGAGGAGCGCGAACGGGCGGAGAACGTCCGGATGATCGAGACGTTCGCCGGCATTCCGGTCGTCGGCGTGCTGGACTGGATGCCGGAACCGGACGCCGCGGCTCAAGAGGCCGAGTGGGAGCGTTTTCGTGAGACGTGGGCGCGCCACGCGGCCGAAAGGTTGGACTGGAGGCGGCTCGGCGAGTATCTTTTCGACGACGACAAGCAAGAGATGATCATTGACCGATGCGGAGGGATCGCGCCATGATCGAATTGCGCAGCCGGTGGGACGTCTACGCGGAAAAGGCGCTTCGCGGCGAGCTTCTGACGATGGAAGAAGCGTTGTCGGTGCTGCGTGCGGACGACGACGACATTTTGCCGATCATGCAGGCGGCGTTTCGCGTGCGCAAGGCGTTTTACGGAAAGAAAGTAAAACTCAACCTGATCATCAACGCCAAAAGCGGCCTTTGCCCGGAAGACTGCGGCTACTGTTCGCAGTCGATCGTCTCGCGCGCGCCGGTGGCGAAATATCCACTGCTCGACAAGGAAGTGCTGATCGAAGGGGCGCGCAAGGCGCTTGAGCTGAAAGCCGGCACGTATTGCATCGTCTGCAGCGGGCGCGGGCCGACCGACCGCGAGCTGGAGCAGGTGATCGAGGCGGTGCGGGAAATCAAGGCGACGATGCCGCTCAAAATCTGCGCCTGTCTCGGCATTCTGAAGCCCGGCCAGGCGGAGCGGCTGAAGGAAGCCGGCGTCGACCGGTACAACCATAACCTGAACACGAGCCGCGCTCATTACGCGAACATCACGACCACCCATACATACGACGACCGCGTCGCGACGGTGGAAGCGGTCAAACGCGCCGGCATTTCGCCGTGTTCCGGCGTCATCGTCGGCATGGGCGAGACGGACGAGGAAATCGTGGAGACGGCGTATGCCTTGCGGGAGCTGGACGCGGACTCGATTCCGGTCAATTTTCTCGTCCCGATTCCCGGCACGCCGCTCGAAGGGCGCAACGACCTGACGCCGATGAAATGTCTGAAAGTTCTGGCAATGTTTCGTTTCATCTGCCCGTCGAAGGAAATCCGCATTTCCGGTGGGCGCGAGTATCACTTGCGGTCGCTGCAGGCGCTCGGGCTGTACGCGGCTAATTCGGTGTTCGTCGGCGACTATCTCACGACGAAAGGCCAGTCGGCCGAGGAGGATCACCGGATGATCGAGGACCTCGGCTTCGAGATCGAGCTTTGCGCGCTGTCATAAGGTTCGCCAGGACGGAGCCTGAAATCGGCAGGGCGGGTGTGCGGCGAATGAACGCGAAGGTCGGCGAAAACGCGGTTGACGTGCGCGCCTGGATGCGGGAGGAACTCGAGCGGCTGGAGGCCCGCACGGCGTTGCGGCATCCCGTCGCGGTAAAAGCGGTCGGCGGCGGGTTCGTCGAACGCGGCGGAAGGCGGCTTTTGAACCTCGCGTCGAACGATTATCTCGGCCTGGCGCAGCCGGGCGAATACGGGCGGTTGTCGGACATGGCCGGCGAGGCGGAGGAAGACTGGGGCGTCGGCGCGACGGCGTCGCGGCTCATCGTCGGCACCGATCCGGAGACGGAAGCGTTCGAGCGCGATTTCGCCGCTTATAAAGGAACGGAGAGCTGCCTGTTGTTCGGCAGCGGCTATGCGGCCAACGTCGGCCTCATCTCGGCGCTCGCCGGGCGAAACGACTTCGTCTTCGGCGACCGGCTCAACCACGCGAGCATCGTCGACGGGGCGATTCTCAGCCGTGCGCGGTATATTCGCTATCCGCACCGCGACATGAACCGTCTGGAAGATTTGCTCAAGAAAACGCCGCCGGGCAAACGGAAGCTCATCGTGACCGACGCCGTGTTCAGCATGGACGGCAGTATCGCGCCGCTGGCCGATCTGGTGACGCTCAAGGAGCGTTACGGCGCGCTGCTGATGGTCGACGAGGCGCACAGCGGCGGGGTGTTCGGCGAAGAAGGCCGGGGGCTGGCGCACGCGCTCGGGCTTGCGGACAAAATCGACGTGCAGATGGGGACGTTCGGCAAGGCGTTCGGCTGTTACGGCGCGTACGCGGCCGGCGACGCGACCGTGATCCGCTACGTGCTGAACAAGGCGAGAAGTTTTATTTATTCGACCGCGCCGCCGCCGTTTCTCGTGCGCTGTATTCGTCGACAGTGGGAGCGGGTGCGGCAAGCCGACGACCGACGCGCGCAATTGCTGGAAAAGGCCGCCCGGTTCCGCTCCGAGCTGAAAAGGCGCGGGTTCGACACCGGCGAGAGCGAATGCCACATCGTCCCGGTCATCCTCGGCGACAACGCGCGTGCTGTGCGGGTCGCCCGCCGGCTGGAGGATCTCGGCGTCTGCGCGGTGGCGATCCGGCCGCCGACGGTGCCGGAGGGCACGGCGCGTCTCCGGTGTTCGCCGATGGCGATTCACGCGTGGGAGGATCTTGCGCGCGCGGTGGAGGCGATCGCCTTGGCGGCGGAAAGCGCGGGATGCGGCGGGGAACCAGAACGTCGGGCGGAAGCGGGGACGGACGGAGAAGGCGGGGCGTAAGCGAAAGCGATGGCCGATCCGATTTTGTGGGTGCACGGATGGGGGATGTCGCCGGACGTGTGGGCCGATCTGGCGATTAGCCATTTTCCCGGGCGACGGCATGTGTTTGTTTCGTATGCGGACTGCCGGACGGTCGACGATCTGCGGCGGGTCGTGCCGCGTGCGCTGGGAAGCGGCCTGGGCGGATCGGAAAGCTGGACGGTCGTCGGCTGGTCGCTCGGCGGTATGCTGGCGCTGGAGGCCGGCATGGATGTAGGCGGTGGGTCGGCCGGGGCGGAAATCGTTCGCGTGGAACGGCTGGCCGTCGTCGCTGCGCCGCTTCGCTTCGTCCGCGACGGGCCGAAAGCGCCGGGCTGGCCGGAGCGGGTACTGCGGCGGATGATGGAGCGGCTCGGGCGCGAACCGGAACGGGTCGTTGCGGAGTTCCGGCAGGCGATGCTGGCCGATGGGGAACGCGGCGATCCGGCGGCGACTCGGCTACTCGGCGCGAAGGCCGATTTTTCGCCGGAAGGGCTGCGGGCGGGCCTGACGTATTTGCTGGAAGCCGATCTGCGCGGGCGATGGGCACAATGGCGCCGGCGGACGAGTCGGTCTCCCCGGATACTCTGGTTGCACGGCGAGGCCGACCCGATCGTGCCGGTCGAAAGTCTGGCTTTTCTGTCGCCGGAGGAATGCGTGCTGCTGCCCGGAGCCGGCCACGCGCCGTTTGCGACGGCGGAGGCGGCTTTTTTCAAAGCGCTGAAGGAGTTTATCGGATGAGCGACGGAATCGTCGAGCGGGAAGGCGATCGGATCGACAAACGGATCGTGCGGCTCAATTTCAACCGCCGCGCGGCGGAGTACGACCGGCACGCCGGGCTGCAGCGGCAGATGGCCGACCGGCTGCTGGCGCTTGTGCGCGATGCCCGGTTACGGGCGGATTCGCCGTTCGCCGTGCGGGGGACAACTTGGGCGCTCGACATCGGGTGCGGGACGGGGTACGTCACGGCGCGGTTGGCCGAGGAACGGCCGACGAACGCGGCGGTGGACGTGCGCATCGTCGCCGTCGACATCGCCGAGCGGATGCTGGAAGAGGCGCGGCGGCGGCTCGCGGCTCAGGCGGCTTCGGAACGCGTCGACTTCCGCGCGGGGGACGCCGAAAAGCCGGAATCGGTGCTGCGGGAGGGAGAATCGTTCGATCTGATCGTCTCGAACGCAGCGTTCCAATGGTTCGACCGGTCGCTCGACGCGTTGGTCGCCTATGTGCGCAGACTTGCGCCGGGCGGACTTCTGGCGCTGTCGACGTTCGGACCGGAGACGTTTCGCGAGCTGCACGAATCGTTCCGACTGGCGGAGACCGAACTCGGCTTGCCGCCGCGCCGCCGCGGGCCGTCGTTTCCGCATCGCGACGAATGGGCGGCGTGTGCGCTGTCCTGCGGGGCGGAGATCGTTTTCCTGGAAGAGGAACGACGGGTGTTGACGTATGCGTCCGTGCGCGATTTTTTGGCGGAGGTGCGCGGAATGGGGGCGTCCTATTCGCCGGCGCGGTGGGATGCAAGCGGCGCCGGCCGCGAGCTGTTCCGCGTCATGGAGCGGCATTACGTCCGGCGGTTCGGCATCGGCGACGCCGGAGG
The DNA here is from genome assembly GCA_002507565.1 of Candidatus Reconcilbacillus cellulovorans. Lineage (GTDB taxonomy): Bacteria > Bacillota > Bacilli > Paenibacillales > Reconciliibacillaceae > Reconciliibacillus > Reconciliibacillus cellulovorans. The sequence goes on along the minus strand of MOXJ01000023.1, from coordinate 16,883 downwards.
CGCGCGCGCGGCGGAGGTTCCGGCGACGTATCACGTGTACTACATCGGCGTCCGCAGGGGGGATGAGGGGTGAGTACGGGGTGATCGGAAAACTCCGTCACGCTCCGTTTCCGGCGACCAGACCTGGGAGCGCGGCCAGAACGTCCGCGGACGAAATCCGTCCGGACGCCGGGCTCTTCGAACAGCTGGTCCGAATGCTTTACCCAGCAAGAGGGGTATCCGAACAGTTTGACTCCGGCGACGTTCCAGGCGTTGGAAAAAACGCATCGCGCATTGCACGTCGTACAGCTTGCCGTAGGCGTCGAACAGAATCGCGGCAAAGCGTGTTTTCCCATAACTTCCGCTCATGTCCGTCCATCCCCGTTTTCACTCATGTTCGCCCGGTCTTGCTCCGCGTCCGGCGTATTTTCCCGACGAGAAACAGCACGAGCTGTAGCACGAGCCCCGCCACCCATGCGATGCCGAACACCGACAAAAACCCGGATACACCGGCCAAGTCGCCCCAGCCCGGCACCGAGCGCACGAGGTAGGCGAGATACAGCACGCCGACCAAAAGTCCCGCCGTCGAAATAAAAAACGCCGCTTTGCCGCCGAACAGGGCGGGCAGCACGGCCGCCGCGGCCGCGAGTACGGCCAGAAACGCCATGCCCCAGACCGTACGCCAGCCGATCGCGTTCCAGCCGAGCCCCGAGCAGAGGCCGATCCACGTCGCGGCCGCCAGCGCCAGCCATACGCCCGCCCAACGGGCGATCGCATGTGACCGATTCATCGCGTTTTTCTCCTTAAACTATATAAATTAAAAATTTTGTCTCCCATCACAAGTTTACCGCACGCGACCGGGCTGCGTCCATTGGTCAACCGTCCGCCGGCTCGGGTATAATGGAGCTGGTCGCTTTCCGAGACGATACGCAAAAAACGGGGAGGGGGCGTTCCCGACGACATGAAATGGTTCGACTTGTCCGGTAAAACCGCGCTCGTGACCGGCGCCGGCACCGGTCTCGGCCGGGCGATGGCGGTCGCCCTGGCGCAAGCGGGGGCCGATATCGTCGGCGTCGGCAGCAGCGGCCGGTTCGACGAGACGCGCAGGGCCGTCGAGGCGGCGGGAAGAACGTTTTACGGTATTCAGGCCGATCTTTCCCGCGAGGAAGAGCTGCCCGGCGTCGTGGAGCGGGCGCTGGCGGCAACCGGTAAAATCGACATCCTCGTCAACAACGCCGGCATCATCCGTCGGGCGCCGGCGGCGGAGCATTCGGCCAAAGACTGGCATGACGTCATCGCGCTCAACCTGAACGCCGTCTTTTTCCTGTGCCAGCTCGTCGGCCGGCATATGATCGAGCGCGGCTCCGGTAAAATCATCAACATCGCGTCGATGCTCAGTTTTCAGGGCGGCATTCTCGTGCCGGGCTACACCGCAAGCAAGCACGCGGTGGCGGGGCTGACGAAGGCGTTCGCCAACGAATGGGCGTCCAAGGGAATCAACGTCAACGCGATCGCACCGGGCTACATGATCACCGACAACACCGAACCGCTTCGCAACGACCCGGTCCGATACCAGGCGATTCTCGACCGGATCCCGCAGGGGCGGTGGGGCGTGCCGGAAGATTTGGCCGGTCCGGTCGTGTTCCTTGCTTCTTCGGCGTCCGACTACATGAACGGGCACGTGCTGTGCGTCGACGGCGGCTGGATGGCGCGATGAGCGGCGCAGGCGGGAATCGTGTGCGGGCGGGGAGGACGATGGATACGGATGAATCCGGAATTTCGACCGTCGGAAAAGCCGGAAAACGTCTCGTCGCCGGACGTCGTCACGTTCGGGGAAACGATGGCGCTTTTTTGTCCCGCCGACGGAAAAACGCTGGAACACGCGGGCGCGTTTTCGTTTTCGTTCGGCGGCGCAGAGAGCAACGTCGCGATCGGGCTTGCACGGCTTGACGTCCGCGCAGGCTGGTTCGGACGGCTCGGCGACGATCCGCCCGGCCGCATGATTTTCAAGCGGATTCGTGGCGAGGGCGTGGACGTGTCGCGCGTCCAGCTCGACCCCGACGCGCCGACGGGGCTGATGTTGCGCGAAACGGTTTACGGCAGGCTATCCGTCTATTATTATCGTAAATTTTCCGCCGCCAGCCGGATGCGGCCGGACGACGTGGACGAGGCGTACGTCGCCGGTGCCAAAGTGTTGCATGTGACCGGCATTACGCCCGCGCTCAGCGAGTCCTGTCTCGAAACGGTGCGGCACGCCGTTCGGGTCGCGCGTCGGCACGGCGTTGCCGTCTGTTTCGATCCGAATCTGCGGCTGAAGCTGTGGCCGCTCGAACGCGCGAGGCCGGTCCTGCTCGAACTGGCGGAAGAAGCGGACTATTTTCTGCCGGGCTGGGACGAGCTGAAGCTGCTGTACGGTATTGAAAAGCCGGACGAAGCCGTCGCCGAGCTGCGGCGACTGCGGGCGGTGTCGGTCGTCAAAAGCGCGGGCGGCAAGACGCTTCTGGTCGAACGGGAACGGGTGACGGAAGTGCCGTTTTTCCCGGTCGAACGGGTCGTCGATCCGGTCGGGGCGGGCGACGCGTTTTGCGCCGGTTTTCTGGCGGGCGTCGTCAAGGGCTTTTCGCTGGAAGAAGCGGTGCGGCTCGGCAACCTGACCGGCAGTCTCGCCGTTCAGGCCGCGGGCGACTGGGAAGGCGCGCCGACGTGGCAGGACGTGCAGACGCGCCTCGGCGCCGTCGGCCACGTCGAGCGGTAGTTCGCGGATGCGGATTCGCGCGGGCGCGGACGGAAGCGAACCGACGGAATCGTGGCGAAAAAGGAGTCGAAAACCATGCGCAAGTACGAGCTGCTGCATGAAATTTGCGACGCCGGTGTCATCGCGGTGTTGCGGGGGCGTTCGGCCGACGACGTGCGGGAAATGGCGGAGCGGGCGATCGCCGGCGGCATCCGCGTCGTCGAAATTACGATGACGACGCGGGGTGCGCTCGACGCGATTCGGGAGCTGGCCGTGCGGTACGCGGACGGCGACGTGATCGTCGGCGCGGGCACGGTGCTCGACGCGGAGACGGCGCGCGCGGCGATGCTGAGCGGGGCGGCGTTCGTCGTCAGCCCGTCGTTTCATCCGGAAACGGTGAAAATGTGCAACCGCTACCGCGTTCCGGTCATGCCCGGCGTCATGACGCTCGGCGAAATCCAGGCGGCGCTCGAGCTCGGCGTCGACGTGATGAAGCTGTTTCCCGGCCAGCTGTTTTCGCCGTCGTTCATCCGGGCGGTCAAAGGGCCGATGCCGCAAGTCAACCTGATGCCGACCGGCGGCGTATCGCTCGACAACCTCGCCGAGTGGATCCGTGCGGGCGCGGTCGCCGTCGGCATCGGGTCCGCCCTGACGGACGAGGCGGTGAAGACGGGCGACTATTCGCGGATTACGGCGCAGGCCGCACGGTTCGTCGAGGCGTATCGGACGGCGGCGGCTTACCGCGCGCCGATGGCGTAAGGAACCGGCGGGGAAGCCGGTCGGGAAAATCGTGACGATACGACAAACATGGGAGGGGCGACGCCGAAGATGGCGATAACGCAAATCCGAGTGGGCATTATCGGCGCGGGCGGCATCGGGAAGGTCCATATCCAGACGTTTCGACGTCTTGCAAATGTTCGAGTGACGGCGATCGCCGACGCGCGCCGCGATCTGGCGGAAGCGTGTGCGAAAGAATACGGCATCGAGCGCGTCTATGCCGACGCCGAGGCCATGCTGGAAGCGGACGTGGTGGACGCCGTCGTCGTCGCCGTGCCGAACGCGCTGCACGCGCCGCTTGCCGTCAAGGCGCTGGCGGCCGGCAAGCATGTGTTGCTGGAAAAGCCGATGGCCCGCGATCTGGACGGCGCCCGGGCGGTCGTCCGGGCCTGGCGCGATTCCGGACGCGTGCTGATGATGGGCCACCAGATGCGGTGGGAATGGGTGAACATGCGCGTCAAAGAACTGATCGACGGCGGTGCGTTCGGGCGCGTCTATCAGATCAAGACGGGCTGGTTGCGGCGAAAGGGCATTCCCGGCTGGGGAAGCTGGTTTACGCGCAAGGCCGAGTCCGGCGGCGGCGCGCTGATCGACATCGGCGTCCACATGCTCGATCTGGCAATGTACTTGCTCGGCGACCGGATCAGGCCGGTCGCCGTCAGCGGCCGCGTCTACGGCGAACTCGGCACGCGCCGGATCGGGCTCGGCAACTGGGGAACGCCCGACTTCTCCGGCACGTTCGACGTCGAGGATTCCGGAACGGCGCTCATTCGGTTCGACGACGGCAGCACCGTGTTGCTCGACGTCAGCTGGGCGGCGCACATGGAGACCGATTCACAACCGTTTCTTCACGTGCTCGGTACCGACGGCGGCGCCACCGTCCGCGGCGAGTGCGGCAAACTGTTCGGCGAGCAAGACGGTGTGGCGACAGAGACTCCGCTTGAGCCGCCGGTCGACGACGAGGGCGCCCGCGTTCGCCTAGCGCGCCATTTTGCTGAATGCGTGCTGGACGGTAAAAAGCCGCTGTCGGACGCGATGGCCGGATACGCCAACCAGCTCGTGCTCGACGCGATTTACGCCTCTTCCCGCGAGGAGCGGGAAATCATACTGGACTGGACGATTTAGGCGTCGCCGCACGGTTGCACGGCCCCGCGTGTTCGCGACCGTCGTCTGCCGCGAATTCGGGTTGTTCGTTCAGCGGCCCGTACCGCCGGCGCTTGCCCGCGCCGCGCCGGAACGGGCCTTTTCGATCAGATAGGCGGCCAGCTGCGAACAGACGGTGACCGGCGCCGCACGGTCGAATCCTTCGAACATCGGGCTCGGGTTGCATTCCAAAAGCGCGATTCGTCCATCCGGCGCCAGTTTCAGATCGACGCCGGCGAACACAAGGCCGAGCGTGCGGCATGCCCGAACGGCAATATCCGCAATCGGCCCGTCGGCGACGTAAGGCTCGACGTTCGGTCGGCCCGTCCGGTAATCGACGCCGTTTTCGCCCTCGACGCGGAACGCGGCGATGACGCGCCCGTCCAGCACGAACACGCGCAGGTCGGCACCCGGCACATATTCCTGAAACAACACCGGTGCGGCGGACAGCCGTTCCAGCCGTTCGGGCGCCAGGTCGGCTTCCGTCAGCAGCCGGCAATGCGCTCCGCCGGCGACCGGTTTATAGACGACGCGCCGGTATTTTCGCCGGAATTCTGAAAGCGCTTCCGAAGAACCGGTGACGAGCGTCGCAGGGACGGGCAGGCCGGCGCGCCGCAACACGTTCAGCTGGTACGGTTTGACGAAGTGCCAGAGTCCGGCGTCCGGCGCGTTGACGAACGGTTTGCCGGCCGACGCCTCTTCCCGCATCCACGACAGCCAGACGGCGTACCGTTCGCGCTCGCGGGCGTAGGCGCGGTAGCCTTCCTCGAACAGCTGCCGTTCGATCGGCCCGGTCGGAAAGGCGGGAACCGGCAGAAACAGAGCGCGTAAATAAAACGCACCGACAGCATTCAAATTTTCTTCTTTATAATAAAATATACCTTCCCCCGCCATCGTCAGCGGAAACGGCAAGTCCGGCGAGTTGTCGAGGATGAGCGGCCGCGCGCCGTTTCGCTCGATTTCTGCGGCGACATACAGGCAATGGCGTTCGTTCGCCGCGCCGATGATGCCCACGACGGGCGTTTTCATGAATTTCCCCCTCTCGCTTCTTGAAGAAAAAGCCAGCGCCCTCCGGCGGCCGTCCGGGCGAAAAGCCGGTTCCCGCCGGCGAGGCGCCGTGTTGCCGGTATGTTCGGTTACCGCTTCGGCCAGCAGCCTTCTTCGCCGATCGCCATCGTCGTGTAGATCGGGCCGCTTTCTTCGCCGATCGCGAGCGTTGTGTAGACCGGGCCGCATTCCTCGCCGACCGCGAGCGTCGTCGCGACGGCGTCGGTGCCGGCGCCCGCGGCGAACAGCGGCGAGCTTGAAGGCACTTCTTCGAGTTCTTCGATGAACAGCCGTTTGGACACGATGGTTTCCTCCTTTCGCCTGTTCTGAGGCTTTTTGCGAGCCTCCCGTTTCCAGTATACTTGTTGGGCGGCGGGGTTGGCAAGTAATTTTTTGTAGCGTGCCGTGGTATACGTTCCGTTTGGGGAGGAAAGGGCTTGAGGGGATTAAGGATGTCTGCGTTGTCGACAAGGACGAGTGGAGATTGCAAAAAGCGCGCCAGATAGGAGCGCTTACGGTCAATCCGACGGACGAAAATTTGCCGGAGGGTCTGATTAAACATTTCGGCGCAGTGAATGTATACGGAATGACCGTTCCGGATGTGGATGTCTTCGTGGATGCCGCCGGTGCCCCCGTGTTCCAGACCTTTTTTGAGCTCGAATGCGATCCTTACACGGACGGTGGCGGTTAGGGCGGCAGAAGTCCGTCCGGATCGCGGACGCCCCGGGCGGAATCCGAAACCACCAGCGTCTGAATCGAATGCGGCGGACTGTCGGCGTCGGCGATCTCCGCGCCCGACGACAGGCCCGACGGCGAAACGTACCGCAGCGTGAATGGGATCGGCTCGTCCGTCCGGTTCAGCACGACGACCGCGACCGTCCCGTCGGCGTTTCGGAACGCGCACGCCTCCAGCCTGTCGGTATACCGCGTGCAGCCGATCCGCCGCGCGCCCGGCCGGACGAACCGGCTGAAGTGGCCGATATAATAGTACGAACTCTGGAACGCCGCTTGCCCGGTCCGCGTGTCGACGATGACGGGCGCGTCGCAGTAGTTGCCGACGTGGTTCGGCCCGCCGTTCTCGTCGAGGGCGATGTTCCAGTCGATCCACCCGGCCGCGCCGTGCGTGAGATCGCCGATGATGTGGTGGGCGTACCGCTCTCCGACCGACCAGTCGCCGAGCCGGACGCCGCCTTCCTGGCATCCTTCCGTGGCCAGCAGCATGACGCCGGGATACCGGGCGCGCACGAGATCGAGACTTTCGAAGTGATCGCCGGAATACCAATGGAACGCGACGCCCGAGACGTATTTCGCCGCTTCGGGATCGTCCAGTACGATGCGGGCGCGCTCGAACAGCCGCTCCTTGTTGTGGTCCCAGACGAACAGCCGCACGTGCGACAGCCCTTCCCGTTCGAGCGTCGGGCCGAGATAGTCCCGGACGAAATCGCGTTCCTCCTCGGCGCTATAGACGCAGGATTCCCAGATTTGCGTCGCCTTCGCCTCGTTCTGCACGCTGACACCCCACACGTCGACGCCTTCTTCCGCCATCGCCCGGATGTACCGCGTGAAAAATTGCGCCCACGCCGCGCGATATTCCGGCCGCAGCCGGCCGCCGCCGGTCATGCGGCCGTTCGTTTTCATCCACGGCGGTGGGCTCCACGGCGAGGCCAGCAGCCGGAACGAAGCGCCGGCGATACGCGCGGCGTCGCGAATCAGCGGTAAAAGCGCCTGCCGGTCGCGCGCGAGGTCGAACGTGTCCAGCCGCTCGTCGCCGTCCTCAACATAACTGTACGAGCCGAGCGAAAAATCGCACGACTGAATATGCGTCCGGCACAGCGTGTAGCCGATGCCTTCTTCCGGATCGAAATAGGCGCGAAGCACCCGTTTGCGCGCTTCCGGATCAAGCTTGCCCAGCGCGACGGCGGCCGCTTCCGTGCATGCGCCGCCGAAGCCGATGATTTCCTGGAATTCGACGTCCGGATAGACGTTGATCAGACGGTTTTCTTGTTCCTGCTCGTCCGCCCGAAACGCGATCGGTTCCATTTCCGACAGGCGGAAATGCGGCGACCGGGCGGTCATGAAGCGTCGAATGATACGCATCGGTCGCTTTCACCCTTTGACGGCCCCGGCCGTCAGGCCGCGGGCGATTTGTTCGGTAAACAACAGATACATCAGCAGGCTCGGCAAAGCGATGATCGTTAAGACGGCGAACTGCGCGCCGTAGTTGGACGAATATTGGCCGACGAACTGGATGATCGAAAACGGCAGCGTCTTCAACGACTCTTCCGTGATGAACGTGTAAGCCATAATGAATTCGTTCCAGCAGCTGATGAACGTCATGACGCCGACCGTGCCGAGCGCCGGGGCGACCATCGGCGTTACGATCCGGAAAATGACGCCGTAAATCGAACAGCCGTCGATGACCGCCGATTCCTCCACCGCGGTCGGCAGCGACTCCAGAAACCCCGAAACAATGTAGATGCTGATCGGAATCGACACCGCAATATACGGGAGGATCAGTCCCAAATAGTGATTGAGAAGTCCGACTTTATGAAAAAGAATATAGTTCGGCAACAGAGTGGCGTGAATCGGAATCATCATCCCGATCAGAATCAGATTTTTCGATACTTCCCTCCATTTCCAACGCATCCTTGTGAACGCATAGGCCATGGTCAACGATAAAAGCAACGTACCCGCGATGGAGGCGGCCGTCACGATCACGCTGTTCAGGAAATATTCCGGCACATGCCCGTACGTGAACGCGTCGCGGTAGTTTTTCCACTGGAATTCGTCCGGCCACTTCAAAATCGCGTCGGAGTAAAATTCCCCGCTTTTTAGAAACGAATAGTTGACGAGCCAGACGAGCGGGAAAAGCTGCCCGACCGCGACCATCGCCATCAGGACGAGCAGCGCTGCCTTGACCGGCGACAGCGCGAGGCGCCGATTGCGGGCGGGCGAACCGGCGTCGGCCAGGCGCACGGCCGTCTCGTGTGTCGTCGTCAGCCCGTTCATGGCGGTGCACCTCCTGGAGTTGGCCGATTAAAATTCGCCGACGTCGCGGTACAGCCACCGGTTCAACGCGATCGTCACGGCGAGGCAGATCAGGACGAACAGGCCGGACAAGGCGTTGCCGTAGCCGAACTGCGAGGCCGAGAAGGCCTTCGTGTACAGATAATTGCCGAGAAACTGCGTGCTGTCGCCCGGGCCGCCGTTCGTCATCAGAAAGACGGTCTCCATCTGTTTCAGACACGTGATGACGGCGATGACGATCGCGACGCGCATGACCGGCGCAAGCAACGGGACGACGATCCGCGTGTAGAGTCTGAGCGTGGAGGCGCCGTCGATGCGCGCGGCCTCGTACAATTCGTCGGGAATCCGCTGTAAACCAGCGTAATACAGCAGAAACGCATAGCCGAACCCCTGCCACATGACGACGAAAATAATCGCCCAGATCGCCGTTTTCGGATCGCCCAGCCAGTCGTGTTTCCAGGCCGACAGCCCGACGCCGTCGAGCAGCCGGTTCAACAGGCCGTACTGCGCGCTGAACACGGCGGCCCACATTTTGGACGTGACGACGATCGAGATGACGGCGGGCACGAACATCGCCAGCCGCAGCGGTTTTTCCCATCGTCCGAGGTTCGAGACGACGGCCGCGACGAAGATGGCGACGGGATGCTGCAGAAACACCGTCGCCGCGGCGAGCAGCACGGCATGCCCGAGCGAGCGCCAGAACGTCGGATCATGAAACAGAATCTGAATGTAATTGTCAAGTCCGATCCGGCGGTAGTCGCCGATGCCGCTCCAGTCGGTCGTGCCGTAGTAAAAGCTCATCGCGGTCGGGAAAAAGATCATCGCCGCGAACAGCAGCATGCCGGGCGCGACCAGCACGGCGATTGTCGGCCTGTGCGATAGAACGCGATGCATGTCGCTCGCCCCCTCTGCTTTCATGTTAGGGGTTCGGCGTTCACGACAGAATGACATATTTTTTTGAAATGTTCTCGATTTTTTTGAACCTGCGAATCCGGTCTGACGAAAGCGGCCCGCCAGCCGTTATAATGGACCTGAAAACAGAATCGCAAGCGACGCGGGGGCGAACCGACCGATGTTGTTGCGCATGCCGCTCCGCCTGAAGCTGTTCGTCTGTTTTGTTCCGCTCGTCGGGCTGATGATCGCCGTCACCGGCGTCTACTCGTACCGGACGGCGGCGAGTGAAGTCGTCGAAAAGACGCGCGTCGCGCAGCAGGATTTGGCGAGTGAAATCGCTTCTTCACTCGGGTTTGTCGCGCAGTCGACGTTCGACTTTTCCAATTTCCTGTTTCTGCTTCCTGAAGTTCGCCGGTTCATGCGGACGACCGATCCGGCGGAAATGGACGTCGCCAAAAAAGAGGCCTATTCCGCCATCGCGATCAGCATGGTGACGAACCGGTTTTTTCAGGTCGTGCTGTACGGCGAGGACCGCGAATTGGCGATCGACCAGGCCGGCGTCGCAGGTGTGAAACCGTTTTCGTTTTTCAGGGACAGCGACTGGTACCGTATGGTGTCGGCGAAGGACAAGCCGGTCTGGACGGTCGTGTTCCCGGAGCATAATCCGTTCGGCGGCCGCGGCGGCCCGAGCCTGGTGTTCGCCCGGAAGTTCAAGGATTCGTTCTCCCTTCGCACGCTCGGCGTGCTGCTGATCGTCGTCGATGAGTCGCGCTTCCGCGCCCAGTACGAAAAATACGCGCACCAGCAGGCTCGGATCTACGTATTGGGCGACGGCGATCTCGTGCTGACGGCAAGCGACGCCAGCGAGATCGGCCGCCTCTTCGATCCGGCAGCGCTTGCGGATACCTACGTCTGGACCGAGACGACGTCGGAGACGACAGGGTGGCGGGTCGTCGTCGCACAGCCGAAGGACGTGTTGCTTCGCGAGTTGAACCAGATCCAGGTGTTTACGGCGCTGTTCGCCGTCGCTTGCGCCGGCCTGTCGGCGGCGGCGGTCTGGGTCGTGTCGGGGCTCGTGACGCGGCCGCTCAAAAAACTCTTGCAGTCGATGAAAAGGGTGCAGCTGGGCGATTTCTCCCAGCAGGTCGACATCGCCGGCAACGACGAGATCGCCCGGCTCGGCCGCGTCTACAACCTGATGATCGACCGCATCCGGCACCTGATCGAGGAAGTGTACGAAACGCGCCTCCGCCGGCGCGAAGCGGAGCTCAGGTCGCTGCAGGCGCAGATCAATCCGCATTTTCTGTACAACACGCTGAACATGATTGGCCTGTCCGCCAAAAAGTACGGAGCCGACGACATCGTCGAGATCATCCAGGCGCTCTCCAATTTGTTTCGGCTTAATCTGAACGACGGGCGCGATTTCGTGACGGTCGCGCAGGAGATGGAACTGGTCGGCCATTATTTGTCGATCCAGCGGTTGCGTTTTGCCGACCGGCTCGACTATGCGATCGAGGTCGACCCCGCCTGCGCGAACGTCGTCATTCCGAAAATGACGGTGCAACCGTTCGTTGAAAACGCCGTCGTGCACGGCATCGAGCCGATGAACGAAGGCGGGTTCATCGGCGTGCGAGCCGTTCGCGACGGCGACCGCGTGCGCATCGAGGTGTCGGACAACGGCGTCGGCATCCCCGCCGACCGGCTGGCGGAAATCCGCGGCGGCGGACGGCCGAAGAAGGGTTACGCTTTCGCCAATGTCCGCGAACGGCTGGCGCTGGCGTATGGTCCGGAAGCGCGGATCGACATCGACAGCCGCGAACACGTCGGCACGCAGGTCGTCATCGACCTTCCGCTGCTGGAGCGGGGGAAGGGGGAATGGCACGATGTACAAGACGCTGATCGTTGAGGATGAAAAATGGACCCGCGACGCGCTCGTCGGCTTGATCGACTGGGAACGCCACGGCATCCGGCTTTGTCCTGCGGCTGCAAACGGCGAAGAGGCGCTCGCCCTGATCGAGCGGGAGCTGCCGGACATTCTGCTGACCGACATCCGGATGCCGGGCATGAGCGGGCTTGAGCTGATCGACCGCGCCAAAGGCATCCGGGAAGACCTCGAGGCGATCGTCGTCTCCGGCTACGACGATTTCGCCTATGTGCAGCAGGCGCTGCGGCTCGGCGTCTGCGACTACCTGCTCAAGCCGTTTCGCGCCGAGGACGTCATCCGCGTTTTGGAAGAGGCGAAGCGGCGCATTGAGGAAAAACGCAGGCAGCGACACGAGCTCGACGATATTCGCGCGCGCTGGAGGACGAACGTCTTCGCCGTCAAGTCGCATGTGTTGTCGCAGTGGGCGCATTATCCGAAAGGCGTCCTGGAAGACCGCGCGCGCGTCATCGCCGAATGCGGCATGGCCGTGGAGGCGAAGTCGCCCTTCCAGCTCGGCATCGTCCGGCTCGACCGCCCGTGGCGCGCGGCGCCGAAGGAAGGCGAGCTCGAACTGATCCGCTACGCCGCGTCCAACATTTTGCAAGAGACGCTGGAGCCGTTTTACCAAGGGCGGATGGAAACGTTCCGCGACGGCGACGACCTCGCCTGGGTCGGCAACGCCCCGGTGTCGGGCGCGGGCCAATCTGCCTTGAAAGCGGCGCTTGAACTCGTCAAGGAAAACGTGCGCGCATTTCTCGGCTGGGAAGTCAGTATCGGCGTGTCCGACGCCGGCCGTTCCGTCGACGAACTGTGCCTTGCTTACGCCGAAGCGCGGGAAGCGCTGGAGCGACGGTTTTTTCACGGTTACGGCCATGTGCACCTTTATTCGGAACTCGGCCGGACGGACGCGGACGCCGCCGACGCCGCGGATGAAGCGGAACTGAAAAAGCTCGAGCAGTCGATCATCCAGGCCGTGCGGACCGCGCGCTACTCCGACGCGCTCGACAGTCTGGAAAATTGGCTCGAACGGCTGCGCGCACGGCCGGACCTCGGCCGCAATAAAATTCAGCTTTTGGCGATGGAACTGATCGCCGAGTGGAAACGGTTCGTCTCGGAATTGAACGTCGAGGCGATCGAATGGAAAAACCAGCTGTATAACTGGGTCGACGAAATTCCGAACGTGGAAACGATCGATGAGCTTTCCGCCGTGATGAAACAGATTTTCCGAAGTCTGGTGGAGCGGCTGTCGTCGCAAAAACCGATGCACAAAACGGTCCGCCAGGCGATCCGGATCATCGAGGAGCGCTACCGGACGCGGCTGACGCTGGAGTCCGTCGCCAAGGACGTGTATGTGTCGCCCGCCTATTTGAGCGTTCTGTTCAAACAGGAGACGGGGACGAATTTTCTCGATTATCTGCACCAGTACCGAATCGCGCGCGCCAAAGAACTGTTGAAGGAAGGCGTCTTGAAAATTTACGAAATCGCCGAGGCCGTCGGTTACCACGACGAGCGCCATTTCAGCGCGACGTTCAAAAAATGGACCGGCGTCAGCCCGTCGCAATATCAGAAGCAGGTCGGTCCGTACAAGTCATAAAAAACGGCGGAACATTTTAAAAAAATCACGCGTGGTTTTTCCCCCCGCCGCCTCTTAACATCGAAAGTGAAAAGCCCAACCAAACCAAATCGCGGGGTGAACCATCCATGAAACGCGCGTGGTTGCTTGCGCTCGGGGCGACGCTGGTCGCATCGCTGGCCGCTTGCGGCGGCAAAAGCGCAAACACGGGATCGTCGCAGCCGAGCCCGCAGAACAGCTCCTCCCCGGCGGCGGAAGCGTCCGCCCAGCCGCAGGGCGAGCCGGTGAAGCTGAAACTGTTCACGGCGCTTCCCGACCGGTCGGCCGGCATGGGCAAAATCGAACAAAGCATCATCGACGCCTACATGAAGGAGCATCCGAACGTCAAGATCGAAGTCGAGGCGCTCCAGGACGAGGCGTACAAAAACAAGATCAAGGTGTACGCGTCGACGTCGTCTTTGCCAGACATCATCCAGTCGTGGGGCCAACCGTCGTTCATCGCGCCGCTGATCGACAACGGCCTGCTGGAACCGCTCAATCCGGACGATTTTAAAGATTACCAGTTCGTGTCCGGCTCGTTCGACGGCTTCAGCAAGGACGGCAAACTGTACGGCCTGCCGCGGAACAGCGACTTTTTCGTGCTGTACTACAACAAAAAGATTTTCGCGGACAACGGCCTGACGCCGCCGAAGACGCAGTCGGAACTGCTCGACGTCGTCAAAAAGCTGCGCGCCAAAAACATTCAGCCTGTCGCGATCAACGGCATGGACGGCTGGTCGCTGCCGATCTGGTTTGAGTACGTCGCGCAGCGGGCGAGCGGCGATTTCAACAAAATGGACGAGGCGATGGCGCGTAAGGCGAGCTTCAAGGACCCGGTGTTCCTGGAAGCGGCCAAGTACATGAAGTCGTTCGCCGACGCCAAAGGGTTCGCCGACGGCTTCCTGACCGCCGACTACGGCGCCGCGCGCAACCTGTTCGGTCAGGAAAAGGCGGCCATGTACATGATGGGATCGTGGGAAGTCGGCCTCGGCACAGACCCGAACTTCTCGGAATCGTTCCGCCAGAACGTCTCGGCCATGCCTTATCCGGCTTCGGACGACGGCAAAGGAACGGTGCAAGACGTCGCGGCGTGGTACGGCGGCGGCTACTCGGTGTCGGCCAAGAGCGCGAACAAACAGGCGGCGATCGAGTTTCTGAAATACTTCTTCAAGCCGGAAAACTGGGCGAAGCAGCTCTGGCAGTCCGGCAACGGATTCCCGGCGCAGAAGTACGATGCGTTCCTGACCGGCAAGGAAACCGAAGTGCAGAAGCAGCTGACGAACATTTTCAGCAGCATGAAATCGAGCAGCAACACGCCGGTGCTCGACACGTCGACGCCGCAGTTCAAGGACGACATCATGAAGCTGCATCAGAAACTGTTGTCCGGGGGTCTTACGCCCGAGCAGTTCGTCGAGCAGCTCGACGCGGCGGCCGACAAGGCGGCCAAGAGCAACGGGCAGTAAGGCTTTGACAAGGTCGTCGGAATGACGGGGGAAAGATGGCGGCGAAAAAAGTGTCCGGTCTTTCCCCTTTTTCATCCGAATCGCATCTAAAAAACGTAGCGTAAAATTTAAAAAATAAAGATGTTTATTCTAAAAAATAAAGTATTATCTTTTTTCAGATTGTCTGTTACAATCAAGATGGCCCCGGAAAGCCCCCGCCCCGCAGTTTCGGGAAAGGGGTGATTTTTATCGGAGCACGATTGGGAGCGTTTTCAGGACAGCGACGGAATTTGACCCAAAACCAAAAGACCGATGATTCGGGAGGGTTGATCGCTCATGCGAAAACGGACAGGCGTCCTTCTGTCGGCCTGCATGTTTTCACTGGCAATCGGATTGCCGACCGGGCCGGCATCGACACAGGCTGCGCCGGATTTCGGGCCGAACGTGTACATTTTCGATCCGAGCATGTCGGCGAGCTACATCCAGAGCGTCTGCGATTCGATTTTCGCCCAGCAGGAAACGAACCAGTTCGGCACGCAGCGCTACGCCCTGCTGTTCAAGCCGGGCACGTACAACGTCAACTGCCGCGTCGGGTTTTATACCCAGGTCGCCGGTCTCGGCAGAAACCCCGACGACGTCAACATCACCGGCGGGTTAAATGTGGACGCGAAATGGTTTAACGGCAACGCGACGCAAAACTTCTGGCGGTCGATCGAAAATTTAAAGATTACGCCGGCCAGCGGCAAAGTGCAATTTGCCGTTTCCCAGGCGGCGCCGATGCGGCGGGTGCACGTCGTCGGCGACATGGACCTGTTCGATTTCGACCCGTATTGGAACGCAGGTTGGGCCAGTGGCGGGTTTTTGGCGGACTCGATCATCACCGGGCAGATCGTGCCGGCGTCGCAGCAGCAGTGGTTTTCGCGCAACAGCCAGTACAGCAACTGGACGAACGGCGTGTGGAACATGGTGTTTGTGGGCGACGCGAACCCGCCGGCGGGACAATTCCCGAATCCGCCGTACACGGTGGTGGACCGGACGCCGGTCATTCGGGAGAAGCCGTATTTGTACGTCGACAGCGCGGGGAGCTATTACGTGTTCGTGCCGGCGCTGCAAACGAACACGCGCGGGGTGAGCTGGGCGAACGGGCCGACGCCGGGGCAGTCGATTCCGATCGATCAGTTTTACATCGCGCGGCCGGACACGGCGACGGCGGCGAGCATCAACGCAGCACTGGATCAGGGCAAGCACGTGCTGTTTACGCCGGGGATTTATCATTTGAGCGAGACGATTCGGGTGACGCGGCCGAATACGGTCGTGCTGGGGTTAGGATA
This sequence comes from Candidatus Reconcilbacillus cellulovorans, assembly GCA_002507565.1. Taxonomy (GTDB): domain Bacteria; phylum Bacillota; class Bacilli; order Paenibacillales; family Reconciliibacillaceae; genus Reconciliibacillus; species Reconciliibacillus cellulovorans. The sequence goes on along the minus strand of MOXJ01000023.1, from coordinate 973 downwards.
CGCTACACTAATTCCGGATAACGGGCAAGTGGCGATGACGGTGGCGGACGTCGACGGGGTGAAGATTGCGGGGTTGCTGTTCGACGCGGGACCGGTTCGTTCGCCGGCGTTGCTGGAAGTAGGACCGGCGGGCAGCGGGCTGGACCACTCGGCGAACCCGACGTCGCTGCACGACGTGTTTACGCGGGTCGGCGGAGCAGGCGTCGGGGTGGTGGACGCGAACATCGTGATCAACAGCCACGACGTAATCGGGGATCATTTCTGGCTGTGGCGGGGCGACCACGGCGACGGGATCGGATGGGATCTGAACGTATCGAAAAACGGGCTGATCGTCAACGGCAACGACGTGACGATCTACGGGCTGTTCAACGAGCATCACAACGAGTATCAGACGCTATGGAACGGCAACAACGGACGGGTCTATTTTTACCAGTCGGAGATTCCGTACGACGTGCCGAGCCAGTCGGCGTGGATGAGCAACAACGGGACGGTGAACGGCTATGCGTCGTATAAAGTGGCGAACACGGTGACGACGCATGAAGCGTGGGGACTGGGCGTATACAGTTATTTCCGTGACGCAGCGGTGAAGCTGGAGAGCGCGATCGAAGTGCCGAATGTGCAGGGCGTCAAGATTCACCACGCGACGACGATCTGGCTGTCGGGGATGGCGGGCAGCGAGATCACGCACGTGATCAACAACGTCGGCGGGCGGGTGTACGCGAACTCGCCGCCCGAAGCGATGCGGCAGACGGTGACGGAATTCCAAGGAACGAACCCCGTCGACACGCAGCCGCCGAGCGCGCCGGGCAACCTGACGGCGACGGCGGTGTCGAGCAGCCAGATCAACCTGTCGTGGACGGCTTCGACGGATAATGTCGGCGTTGCGGGTTACGACGTCTACCGCAACGGCGTCAAGGTCGGCTCGACGACCTCGACATCCTACAGCGACACCGGGCTTGCCGCGTCGACGACG
>MOXJ01000022.1 GCA_002507565.1 Candidatus Reconcilbacillus cellulovorans | reverse complement strand
GTCGCGGTTTTTTGCCGACATGACCGGCGGACGCTACGAACGCGTCGCGGCGCCCGTCGGCGAAAACCGGCTGTACGCCGTGCGCGCCGACGGACGGCGTCTGGATCCGGCCTTTCTGAGCCGGGGAATGAGTGTCATTTTGTCTTATACACTTCGATGTCGACCGGACACGCTAATTCCGCCGAAGATTTGCTTAACCGGTTGGAGGCGATGGTCATGAGCGGGATGCCGATGCCGGTCGAGGCGATCCGCAGCCAAATCTGTTCTGCAATCGAGCTGGTCGTTCATCTCCGCCGACTGCGAGACGGTACGCGCAAAGTCGCGGAAATCGTCGAATTGCAAGGTATGTCGGGCGGCAAAATCGTTGTTCGGCCGATTTATCGCCTTAAAGCGGACATGCATGAAAGGAGGCCGATCGGAGCGTGAAAGCGCGGTCAATGGAAAAATCGGCGTGGGAGCTTGTACGGAGGTATGCATGCGAATCAACCGATCGCCTGGTCGTCGTCGCAGCAGCTTGCACAGCTTGTTTTGGGATCGGACGGCTGTTTTACGAAGATTTCTTTATCGCGGTGCTGTTTGCTCCTATCGGCTGTGCAGTCCTGCGTCCGTATCTTTCCGCGAAAGCCAGGAGACGACGTATGAAGGCGGCCGAGACGTTTCGGCAGGTATTGCACGCCGTTTCTGCTTCCTTGACGGCCGGAAAATCCGTTGAAAATGCGTTCCGCGACGCGGTGTTCGAACCGACGAGGACTTTTGCGTGGGCGAACGACGAAGCGGCGATTGGACTGCGGCGGATGATCCGGCTTATGGACAACGGCATTCCGCTGGAGATCGCTCTACGCGATTTTGCCGTTCGCATCGGACATGACGACCTTCTACAGTTTTGCGAGGTGTTTTCGACGTGCAAACGGACGGGCGTCGATTTGACGGAGGTCATCCGGATCACGACGCACCTGATGGCGGAGAAGCAGCGAATTCAACAGGAAATCGCCGTTGTGACAGCCCGGAAACGTTGGGAAAGCGTCGTATTGTCGGCCGTCCCGTTCGTTCTCGTCGGCCTTCTGAAAACCGGAGCCGCGGATTACATGGCGCCGCTGTACGAGACTACCGCCGGACGTTTCGTTATGACCGTCTGTCTTAGTATTCTGGGATTGGCCGTCGCGATGATGATCAAAATAGGCACCATTCGGGCGTGAGACCATGACGGCATGGATTTTGCTAGGCGTAACGCTTTTGGTTTGGTGCTGGGCCGTCATTGGGTCGGGAGCTTCTTTTTCGGTGTTCCAAGATTTGCGCGCACCGGCGCGATACGCCGTCGGTCGTCTGAAGATCGCCGAAACACTTGCGTCGCGTTGGCCGAAGCTCCGGCATGCCGTGGCAATTTGCGACGAAAGCGGGAACACCGATTCGGCTTTTCGCAAGTGGGTAGAAACCGAATGGAACGTTTTGCTTGGCGCCGGTACGCTCGGCTTCGCCATTTGCGCCATCGGCGGGTTGGAAGAGGGTTGGGCGTGGGCGGCGTTTGGAACGACGGTATTCATTTTTATAGCTAGATCGATAAGAATCATAAAAAAGATGAAAAATTTACAAGAGCAGATTTCCATCGAATTTCCCGATTTTCTAAACCGGTTCGTTCTTTTGTTGAATGCCGGCGAGTCGATTCACCAAGCCTTCGAACGGGCTGCGCAGTCCATTGCTCGTAACCGGCCGGGGCCATTGTCGAAGCTGCTATTGCGCGCACTTCTTTCCTGGAGCAACGGCGGAACGTTTCCGGACGTCCTCGAGCGTTTGCGGCGCGATTGCGACCTTCCCGAGATCGGCGTTTTCGCTTCGACGGTTTTGATCTACTATCGCAAAGGAGGAAGCGATTTGGTCGCCGTACTTCGAGAAATGTGCGAAACGCTTTGGGAAAAACGAAAAGCACGCATTTTAGCGGCGGGTGAACGCGCCTCCTCCAAAATGGTGTTTCCCATGGTCCTCATTTTCCTGGTCGTCTCGGCTATTGTAGCCGCGCCGGCCGTCATGTCGCTGAACAGGTGAGAAAGGAGCGATCATTCAAGATGAAAAATTTTAATCACATAAAACGATTGTTCGTCCGCTTTCATCGCGACGAACGCGGCTTTGGCACGCTGGAGATTATTTTGATTTTGGCCGTTCTGATCTTAATCGCCATCGCGTTTCGGAAATGGATCATGAAATGGGTCGGCGATCTGTTTGCCTTAACCGACCAGCAAATCGAAGCGTTCAAATCGGACGGCTCGAAGATCGGGCCGTCGCCGTCGGGAGGATGATCCGGTGCCAAGATCAACTTTGCGGCAGAAAGACGACGGCTCGCTGACCTTGGAAGCGACGCTCGTCGTTCCGCTCGTGATGGCTGCGTCGTTCTTGACGACAATAGGGGTTCTGCTCGCTATTCACGAAGCGATGTTATTGGCGGAAGCGCGGATCTCCGCCGAACGGGCGGCCGATACATGGGACGAAAGTTCCAAGGACGTCTCAACCGGCGCGTTTGTTCCTTATCTCAAGGATTCTATTTATTGGAAAGAATTTGACGATGGTTTTGAGATTGATATTCCTTTTCTAGTCAATAAAGAAAGAAAGGCTGAGGTACAAATCGACGCCGTCGGTGCGGAAAGCGCCGGCGGCGGATTACCTGTCCGCAAACTTCTTCGGCTTGCGGATCGTTTGCCGGAACAACTGGGGGCGACGCTCCGCTTTACTCGCAACGGAACGGACCGTACCGTCACCGTCAGCTTCAATCCCGAACATGCTATATCGACTTTTCTTCCGGCGCTTGCGGTGGAAAGTTCGGCTCCCGTTCTTCTGCCAACGGAACTAATCCGCATGATCGATTTTGATCGGACATATGGGTCTGTCGTAGCAGAAGCGCTGGACCGTCGAACGATTGAAGCGTTGTTTCTTTCTCTGAAAAACAACGACAGACCGCTGTCATTTGCGACCGAGGCGCATGCGCGCCAAGCTTTGCAGCGGTCGGTCAAAGGGAAAGAGCAATGGTTTTTTCTCGATCCTTCAGGCCGCTCCCGTCGGCTTGTCGATGCGCTCGACCGCTACGGCGTCGCGCATCAGGCGTTTCTCGGCTATCGGGCGCTGGACGCTTCGACTCGCAGTCAACTGAAAAAAGACGCCGAGTTGTTGAAAACGGGTCGAGTCAAAGGGGTGATCTGGCATTTTTATCGAAAAGAAAAGACCGGCCGCATCGGCCCTTCGGCTTCGTTGGCACAGGAATTGGAGAAAAACGGAATTTCTATCGTTTTGCATGGATGAACCGCAGCCTGCCCAAAAGCATGGGCGGATGTTTGACGAATGCGGTGCGATGACCGTTTTTGCCATCGTCGTCGTCTTCTCGTTCGTGCTGTTGCTCGGGATATTGTCACACCTCGTATTGACCCGTATCGACGGTATCGAGACCGAACGCGCGTTGAAAGCCGGGCTTCGATCGGCATTGTCGGCTTTCGAACCGGCCCTCGCAGCCTACGGGTTGTTTGCGGTCCGAACGAATGAATCCATTTCCAACGTTTATGAGTCGACCGTTCGCCGTAACCTTGAAAAAAACGGGATCGCTCCCGTCCGCGTCGAGCCTTTAGAGTTCCGGTACCCGCTCGCCGACCAGTCGATCTTTGAAAGACAGATTCTGGAGTCGATGCGGTACATCGCCCCTTTGGAATTTACGCGTCTTTTGGCCGAACCGGCGAAACCGTTTATACCGCTCGTGTCCGTCGCACGAGATTTTCAGCTGGAGTCTGAGGAGTTACACCGACAGATTACGATACGAGAACAAAAGATGGATGAATTTTCAAATCTGTTGCGTCGGCTAAAAGCGGCAGCATCATCCGCCGTCGAAACCGGCAAAAACCCAGAATCGCCCGCCGTTTCGGACTCAAGCGGTATACTGACTGGAGCTCAGGCTGCCGTGAGGGCCACCTATGCAGAAAGTGTAAGGGCGATCTCGGAAGCTGAGCAAGCAGACAAGCAAATCGACGACACCGTGCGGAGGCAAATGCGAGAGCCGAAATGGTTAGACTTGGGTCTTCAGGATATTTGGAGAACTGTTCCTGTTTATGGAGCTTTCCCTTTCGATCAGATGCGAACGGAATTAGCTTCAGCCGTCGCGCCCGTTTTGGCGCAATCCACAGCAGAATCTTTTCAAGAGGCCGTTGATCGCCTCGACGGGCTCGCAGCGCGTCTGCAGCCGTTTGAAACCGATCGGGCCGCTCGAAATCGACGTCATCGGGAAATCGTCGACGGTAAAAAGCAAAAGGCCCTAATCATCCAGGCTCAGGCGTACAGCGCGGCACGAATCGGTTGCAGAGCCGAAGACGCAGCCGTCTACGAGCGATTGGAATCCCCAGGGGGAAAGGTGGACCGAATTCTTCTCTACAACGAACTGCCGGAACATCAATCCGATCAACGTTTCGTCAATCCGCTCGAGCAACAACCCGACGAAGCGGCGAGAAGCATGACGTTCCGACTTCGGAACCTTTCGGAATTGACGAAAACAGTGCGCGATCAACTTTATCTCAACGAATTCGCTCTGGAGCGTTTCAATCGACGCACATCCGCTTTCGACGAAAAACAAATTCTTCAAAATCAAGAAACAGAATATATCCTTTATGGAATGTCGTCCTGTCAGGAGAATTTAGTGCTAGCATACGGGGAGACGTTTCTGTTTCGCGCGATCGTCGGCGCGGTACAGGCGTTGTCCGATCCCGCATCGCGCGCGACAGCACCGTCACCGGTGGCGTTGTTTTGGACCGCTCTGGCGGAAGGGTTTTCAGCTGCCCGCAAAGACATGCAAATTCTTGTCTCCGGCGGTTCTGTACCGCTGTTTGGCCGTGTGGCGCCGATCGAATGGACGTACAAGGACCACTTGCGCCTGTTTTTTCTGCTGCATGGATCCGACGCTCGAACGATCGCCCGCATGCAGGCATTGATCGAAACCAACACAGGGATCGATCTCTTTCAAACGGCGACCTACCTTGAAGGCCGAGTATACGCATCCGTGAAACCGAATCCGATCGCTGCAGCATGGATGCGGGTTTCGCAAAAGAAGGAGGAAAAACGCGATGAAAGCCGCGTGGAGTTGTTCCGAACGGCTCATGCGTCGTATTAAAAATTGGTTAAAAAACGAATCCGCCGTTTTGACGCTTGAAGCCGCTCTTGTTTTTCCGGTTGTGGCGTCTCTGTTTTTAACGGGTATCGCCGTTGCCCGTAAGGCGGAAGCGAAGCTGGCGCTTCAAGCGGCGTTGTCGGATTCGGTCAGAACTGTCGCCGCCCACAGTTACGCCGCAAAGGCGGCTGCTGATGATCTTCCTGCAGACATCGCCCAATTGTTCGACTCTCAATTGTTCGACGCGTCGGGCGAGCGGAGAAAAGAAGGATTTTTCCAATTGGTCGCCGATTTCGTGTGGGAACACGCGGACAAACGCATTTTGCAAAGATCGTCTCTTCGCGTTACGGCTGTTGAGATCCCTGACATAATCGTCAGAAATGGTGAGCCCTATGTGGAGATTGCGGCGGAATACGTGCTTCGGCCGATTTTTCCGTTCGGTTCGTATCGAATCGTCGTCCGGGCTTACGCTTCCGAGCGATGCTGGATCGGCGCCTGAAGCGAAAGGAGGAATCGGCTTGGCTGAATGGCTCTCTGGGCAGACCGTCATTTTATTGGTGTTCTTGACGGTTGCTTTGTACATTGACGTCAAAACGTTGAAAATTCCGAACACGCTCAACGCGACAGGCATTATGCTCGGCGTGGCGATTCATGTTTTGACCGACGGATGGCTTGCGGCACTTCATTCGATCGTCGGACTGACGGTCGGATTTACGGTCGCTTTTCCGCTATATGCTTGCAAGGCGGTGGGAGCCGGTGACGTCAAATGTTTCGCCGCTCTTGGAGCAATAGGGGGATGGAAGTTTGCGATAATAACGCTTGCCTATGCACTTTTGTTCGGTGGTTGTTACGCTCTTTTCCGGTTTTTGGTCACAGGATTTCAGCGTTTTCCGAAGCGCTTTTCGTCCTGGATTTGGACCACTGCGGTTTGCAGGTGTGTTTTTCCTTACAGCGGAGGTACCTTCAAAAGAATTCCCTTTATGTTAGCAGTTTGGCCTGCCGCCTTGTGGACGATAGGGGGAGGAACGATCGCTCCATGAATAATGTCGTGATGACAGTGGACAAGGCGACGGGGTTTTTGGAAATAAGAAGAAACCCTCCGCTCACGATTTCCGACTTAGCTCCGACGCCGCTGCGAATGCTTGAGCGTTGTCCGGCGATTCCATGCGTTCTTCCGGTGGTGGTAATCGAAATCGATCTTGAAGTCGTTTTGCGCTATCCGCTGCGCGGCTTGTTGCCGTTATCCGAATTTTGGGCATCGAGGAGTCCCACATTAGACGAAACGTGGCGCTGCCTTCTGGAAATTTCCAAAACATTGGAAGAGTGTGGACAATATTTGTTACATCCTAATGATTTCCTCCTTGATCCGGAATACGTCTACATCGGTTCGTCGCCGTCGGACGTTGGTCTTGTTTGTTTGCCGCTGCGGGATGGCAAAGAGCACCGAAACGCCCAAGATGAATTCGCGCGACTTGTTCGGTTTCTGTTCGATCGAACATCTGCGTTTCCGGACGCGATGCGAATCTGCGAAACGATGATGCGGACTCAGGCTCCCTTCGCGGAAGTCAGGCGTTATTGTTCCTTGCGGTTGCAATCGATTGCCGTTACAATCCCGACGAAAGCAGCCGGTCAAGAGTCGAAACTGGCGCGCGAAAACCCGACAAAGCTTCCGTTGCCGGAACCGGCCGACGTCCGCGGGGAAAATCCGAAGAAAACGTGGGCCGTTGCGGCCGTCGGTCTCCTCGTGGGATGGTGGCTTGCGATCCGATCGGAAACGGTCGGCTATTGGGGCTTGGCGTTCGCGGGGATGAGCTCGGTCGTTTTACTCGTCTCGAAACTTCTCCGCATTCGTCGAAAGAGCGCTCCAGCGGAAGGACAAAGGACACAAAAAAGTATGGGATCGTCAGATCAGCAGCCCCTTTAACTTTTACGAACCGGCCGACGGCGATCGGCGGCGCATTTTTCGAACCGAAATTGTCTTCCGGAAATGATGCCACCGTGCTACAATGGTGGAAAAACGATTGAGAAAGGATCGTATGCCCATGTTGACGCACGTCGTGCTGTTCAAACTGAAGACGCCGGACGACCGGACGATCGAAGAAACCAAGCGCCGTATTGCAGAGCTGAAAGAAAAAATTCCGCTCATCCGTGCCCTGGAGGTCGGAACGGACATCTTGAAATCAGAGCGTTCCTATGACGTCGCGTTGATCGTCCGTTTTGACTCTCTGGAAGACTTGGGAGCTTACCAGTTGCACCCCGCCCATCAGGAACTGGTACAATACCTCAACGAAGTCCGCGAGTCTTCAGTCTCCGTCGACTTTTTGAGCCCGGACGGGCGGCAGGAGGAAAGCTGAATGCGGATCGGCGTCGTATCCGATACGCACTTGCGTCGTGTGTCCGAATTGCCTGAGCCGCTGTCGCGCGGTCTCAAGGGCGTCGATCTCATTCTTCACGCCGGCGACTGGACGGACGAACGGATTGTGGAGCTGTTCGAGTCGATCGCTCCCGTGGAAAGCGTTGCCGGCAACAATGATCCGCCGGAGATCGTCCGCCGTTTCGGGCGAAGAAAAGAAATTGCGGTCGCCGGCATTCGCATCGGCCTTATTCATGGCGACAGTTGGTCCCATTCTGCAGAAGAGTGTGCGTGGAACGCATTCGCTTCGCGCACTCCCGACATCATCGTGTTCGGGCATTCACACATCCCGCATTTGGAACGGCGTGGTCAAACATTGTTGTTCAACCCTGGATCTCCGACGGACAGACGGTTTCAACCGCAATATTCCTTCGGGATCTTAGAAATCTCTGGAGGAAGGGTGGAGGCTCGTCACATCTTTTATGAAAAACTTTGAAGCAGACTTTTATGCAAAGGAGACGGTACGCGGCATGCGCGTCGTCATCGCGGGCGGCAGCGGGTTTCTCGGACGATATTTGGCGGCGGCCGTCGCGGAGCAACATGGACGCGTCATCATCGTCTCCCGAAAAAAAGATGTTTCAGTTCCGTATCCGGTCGTGACGTGGAACGACCTAGAACAATCTCCTGAGCTGTTGGCCGATGCCGATGCCGTCGTCAACCTGGCCGGGGAAACGATCGACCAACGGTGGACACGCAGGGCGAAAGACCGCATTTTGCGTTCACGCCTTGAGGCGACGCGTCGGATTGCGGAGTTCGTCCGACGTCTGCCGCCTAAACCGCGAGTCGTCGTTCAAGCGTCCGCAGTCGGATATTACGGCTCGACAGACGACGAAAGCGTGTTCGACGAAACATCACCGCCGGGTCGGGGCGGGTTTTTGAACGAAGTCGCCCGACGATGGGAACAGGAAGCCGAATCGATTCGGGGAGCGAGGCTCGTCGTCCTGCGAACGGGTGTCGTGCTGGCGGCGGACGGCGGCGCTTTGCAGCGAATGGTCGTCCCGTTCCGGCTTGGGCTCGGAGGGCAGATCGGGTCAGGACTGCAGCCGGTGTCGTGGATTCACGTTGACGATTACGTCCGCCTCGTTTTGTTTTGCCTTCGCCGTCCGGAAATGACAGGGCCGGTGAACGCGACGGCTCCGCATCCGGTCGCCCAATGCGACATGGCAAAAACGATCGCCCAGACGCTCGGCAAGCCGTGTCTGCTTCGCATACCGGGACTGCTGCTGCGCGTAATTTTGGGAGAAAGGGCGGACATTATCCTTCGCGGGCAACGCGTCGTTCCCGCCAAAGCGCTGGCGGCGGGATTTACGTTCCGGTACCCAACGATCGAGGCCGCGATGCAAGACCTGTTAGGTCGTGGGACAGTCAGGCCGTTTGTTCAGGAAAGCCAAAAATCTTCTTCTTAATGTATGAAATACGTCGATCAACGAAAAATTGAAGAGCCGGCCCCGAAAGTTCTGAAGGCTGCAGTTCACGGCCGGTCGCGTTATCGGTGATGACGACGGAACCGTCCGTATAAAATTTGAAAGTAATGTCCCGCATCGGCCCCGGTAAACGGTCGACCATTGCGCGAGCCTGCGGATCGCTCCAGGTACCGCTTTTTTTGAACCGCCAAAACCAATAATCGCGTTCGATGAACCGGTGAATTTCCCAAATTTCTCGCATGGGATTTCTCCCCTTGCAAACGTTTGTTCGATACCCAGTATACCAAACATTCGTTCGCATGACAAGGGGGATACAAGTGAACCGACCGGTCATTCTGGTAGACATGGATTCGGTCATTGTCGACCTGATGAGCGAATGGCACCGCCGATATAACGAAGACTACGGCGATGATCTGACCGTCGATCGGCTGCTTACGTGGGAAACAGAGCGATATGTCAAACCGGAATGCGGCCTGAAAATTTACGATTATCTCGACGAACCCGGCCTGTTTTTAAATTTGCGGCCGTTACCTGGCGCCATTGAATCGCTCCGACGCCTGCACGAGCGGTTCGACGTCGTCATCGTCACGAGCAGCCGAATGAACGCCTACGCCGAAAAAGAACAATGGGTCGAGCGCCATCTTCCTTTCATCGGCAGGAAAAATTTAATTTTCGCCCATCGCAAGGAGTTGATCCGCGGGGAAATGCTGTTCGACGACGCCCCTCACAATTTGCTCGCGTTCCAACAAACCGGAAGAACGGCCGTCGCGATGGATTATCCGTACAACCGCCATGTGCCGGGACCACGTGTAAAAAACTGGAATGAATTTGAGCGTTTGGCCGAACAGCTTTTGTGCAAGAGTGGAGGGAAACCATGAACCCGAATGTCGGCGTCCTGATCGCCGGGGCAGGCCCGGCGGGCGTCTCGGCCGCCGTCTGGTGTGCGAGGCTCGGGCTCGCGCATCTGCTCGTCGAACGCGGCTCGGAGATCGGCGGCCAGCTGGAATCGATCCATAATCCCGTCGTGGATTATCCCGGCGTCTGGGCGTCGGACGGCCGCGAGCTGAAACGTCGTTTCCTCGAGCATTTGCAACGGTCGAATTGTACCGTCTGGCTGGAAAGCGAGGTCGTCGCCGTCGATCCGGCCGCGCGCGCAGCGACCGTCGCCGTCCGCCGCAACGGTCAAATCGAACGAAAAACCGTGACGTATGAGGCGTTTATCCTTGCCACGGGGGCTCGGCCGAGAAAGCTCGGCGTTCCAGGGGAAGAACAGATGTACGCAAGAGGGGAAACGTTTTCAACAGTTCGCGATCGCGAGCAATTTTCCGGTAAACGCGTCGCCGTCGTCGGAGGCGGCGACCGCGCCTTCGAGGGAGCCTTGCTCTTGGCGGAAAGCGGCGCTGAGGTGTTTCTGATCCATCGATCCGACCGGTTCCGGGCGCGACGGGAGCTGCTCGAACCGGCGGTTCGTCATCCGTCCGTTCGCCTGATGACCTGCTGTCGCGTCGTCTCCGTGCTCGGTAGCGACAGGACGGAAGCCGTCGAGATTTGCGACGCCTCCGGCACGACAAGACGCCTTGACGTGGACGCCGTACTCGTCCGGATCGGTACTGAAGCCGAGAGCAGCCTTTTTAAGCCGTTCATTTCGGTTTTGCCCGATGGACGCATTCCGGTCGGGGAGGCCGGCTGTACGGAACTTCCCGACCATTACGCGGTCGGCGACGTCGCCGTCGCTCCGGTTTATTCCAGCATCGCTGCTGCCGTCGCGCAGGGCATGATGGCCGTCAAACACTTTGCGACGCGGCGCGGCCATCCGGTATAATCAATCTCGGAAGACATCGGATGTCAAGAGGGGGAAGACGCCCGCCATGAAAATCACGTACTGGGGGCATTCTTGCGTCGTCGTCGAATCGGGAGACAGACGGGTGCTGATCGATCCGTTCTGGCCCGCCGGCTTGCCGGAATCGTTGGGGGCCGGCCGTACGAAGATCGATCTGATCGTGCTGACGCACGGACACAGCGATCATTTCGGCGAACATTGCATCGAACTCGCCAAAAAGAACGACTGCCCGATCGCGGCCGTGTACGAACTCGCCGCCATCTGCCAGCAGTTGGGCGCGCCGCGCATCCACCCGATGAACGTAGGCGGAGGTTATGATTTCGGTTTCGCGCACGTCCGCCTGACGCCGGCGCTGCACAGCTCTTCCGTGGAAATCGACGGCCAGTTCCGCTATGCCGGAGTCGCTGCGGGCGTCGTTTTGAAGATGGGCGGCAAAACGTTTTATCACGCCGGCGACACGGCGCTGTTCGGCGAATTCGCCTCGATCGGTCGGCTTTACGCGCCTGATATCGCGGCGCTGCCGATCGGCGACAATTTTACGATGGGACCGGCTGAAGCGGTGGAGGCTGCGCGGATGCTGAACGTCGGGAAAGTGATTCCGATCCATTACAACACGTTCCCCCCGATTCGGCAGGATGTGGACGCTTTCGTTCGACGGCTTGCGGAGGTCGGGATTGAAGGGCTTCCGCTCAAGGCAGGGGAATCCGTTGAAATCTGAAGGGGTCGTCGCCATGATATCCGTTCGCGGCCTGGTCAAACGCATCGAAGGGGACGTCGTGCTGGACGGCGTTTCGCTGGAAGTTGAAAAAGGCGAGTTCGTTGCCGTCATCGGGCCGAGCGGCAGCGGAAAAACGACGTTGCTGCGCTGTATGTCTTTGCGCGACAGTTGGGACGAAGGTTCGATTTTTTACGAAGGCGCGGATCTGAAGAAAGCGGGATGGCTGAAAACATTCCGCCTACGACGGCAATGGGCTTATCTCGACGAAGACCCGGAGCTGCGCCTCCACCGGAGCGCCTATCAGAACGTCGTTTTAGGCAAACGGGATAAGTTCCCGCTCTGGCGCTGGCTGACGGGAACGGTACCGTGGGACGACCGCATGGCCGCCATGGATTGTCTGGAAAAGCTTGGTTTGTTGGACAAGGCGAACGCCAAGGTGGAAACGCTAAGCGGCGGCGAACGGCAACGGGTCGCCATCGCAAGGGCGCTCGTCCGCGGCGCGCGCGTTCTCTTTTTGGACGAGCCGGTGTCCAATTTAAACCCACAAATTGCGGAAACCGTCCTACGAACGCTTCGATCGCTTTGCCGAGAGCAAGGGATGACGGTCATCGCGTCGATCCACCAGCTGGAATGGGCAGAACGGTTCCCGACCCGAATCGTCGGGCTGAACGGGGGCAGAGTCGCGCTCGATATTCCGGCGCGCCGGCTGACCGCGGAGGAGCGCGACCGCGTCTTCTAAAGGCGCGCTAGCGCTGATACGCCCCCGCGGTCTTGGCCGCTAGATGAGCCGCGATTTTAACTCCGTGGAAGCGGCCGTTTTCGATAAAAATTTCGTTGGCGTTCCGACCGGCGGCGACGACGCCGGCGACGTAAAGTCCCGGTACGTTTGTTTCCATCGTTTCCGGGTCATAGGCCGGAATTCCCGTCTCGTCGTCCACCATGACGCCGACTTCCTTCAGCATCGTTCTGTCCGGCCTGAATCCGGTCAACGCCAGCACGAAGTCGATCTCGATCGTCCGGGTCGATCCGTCTTCAAGAACGACGTCGATCCTGTCGGGGAAAATGGCGGTGACGCGGGAACGATACATCATCTCGATTTTCCCTTTGCGTACCATGCTTTCGAACAGGGGGCGAACCCAAGGTTTGACATTTTGCGTTTCCGGCGTCCCTCGATAGATCATCGTCACCCTGGCGCCGACCTGAAGCAGGTCGAGCGCCGCGTCCACCGCCGAGTTGTTGCCGCCGATGACGGCCACCCGCATGAACGAATAAGGATGCGCTTCCTTGTAATAGTGAGTGACGTTCGGCAAGTCTTCTCCGGGAATGCCGAGCAGGTTGGGCGAATCGAAATAACCCGTGGCGACGACGACATTCTCGGCAGCATAGGAACGGTGGACGCCGGTGCGGTCGACGGTCTCGACGACGAATCCGGTTTCGACGCGGCCGATCCGAACCGCTTCTTCATAACACCGAATGCGAAGCTCTTCCCGCATCGCGACCGTCCGGTAATAGTGAAGCGCCTCCAACCGGGTCGGCTTATCATTCGGAGTCGTAAACGGAATTCCGCCGATTTCGAGCAAATCGGGCGTGCTGAAAAATTTCATATAGGTCGGATAGCGATAAATGGAATGCACGACATTGTGTTTTTCAATCACGAGCGGGTGAAATCCGATCCGCTTCAATTCCACCGCCGCAGACAGTCCGCAGGGGCCTGCGCCGATCACGACCACTTTTTCCATGTTTCTTATCCCTCCCGTACGGCATCCTCTACATTATAACACGACATCCGTCTGCCATCTTGCGAAACCGATTTTTGTGCTATAATAAGTGGCGTGTGCGTGCAGGCATTGAAAAAACGTTTATGCGCTTATAAAAAACTTTTTTCGTTTTTCGACGAGGTCCGCACTATGCGATGCGGACATTTCATGATATCTTATTTGTCAATTCCCGATTCCGTTCAGAAAGGTTGTCCGGAAATGGAACAGACGCATCTGAAAACAAAAGGGCTATACGATCCCTGTTTCGAACACGACGCCTGCGGCATCGGATTTGTGGCGCATCTGAAAGGGGTCGCTTCGCACGACATCGTCCTGGACGCTCTGACGGTTTTGCGAAATCTCGACCATCGCGGCGCAAGGGGAGCGGAAGCGGACGTCGGGGACGGAGCGGGTATTCTCGTTCAGATACCGGACGCGTTTCTCCGCCACCAATGCGAGCAAATGGGTATCGAACTTCCGGCCCGCGGCGATTACGCGGTCGGGATGATTTTCCTGCCCCGGGACGACCGTCTGCGGGAAACGTGCGAAGCGAAAATCGAACAGATCGTCGCCGAAACGGGATTGCCCGTCCTCGGCTGGCGGACGGTGCCGACCGACGACACGACGCTGGGCAAGACAGCCAGGGACAGCCAGCCTTTCATTCGGCAACTGATCGTCGGCAAGCCGGAGGAAATCGAGGAAGAACTCGCGTTCGAACGCCGTCTTTTCGTCGCCCGGAAACGTTGTGAACGCGCAGCGAAGCATGCGGGCGGCAAGCCTCTTTTTTATTTCGCCAGTTTTTCTTCGCGCACCGTTGTTTATAAAGGCATGCTGACGCCGGAACAGTTGGCGGACTATTATCTCGATCTGGGCGATCCGACTTTCGCCAGTGCGATCGCCCTTGTCCATTCGCGGTTCAGCACGAACACGTTTCCGAGCTGGGAACGCGCTCATCCTTATCGATATATGATTCACAACGGCGAAATCAATACGCTGCGCGGAAACGTCAACTGGTTCCGCGCGCGGGAAGCGATGTGCCGCACCGACGTGTTCGGCGTTGAGATCAGCGAACTCTTGCCGGTTCTCGACGAGGACGGGTCCGACTCGCAGATTTTTGACAATTGTCTGGAATTTTTGCACCTGTGCGGCCGGTCGCTGCCGCATGCCGCCATGATGATGGTGCCGGAACCGTGGGTCAACCATGCGCAGATGGACGATGAGAAAAAAGCGTTTTACGAATACCACAGCACGCTGATGGAACCGTGGGACGGTCCTGCTGCAATCGTGTTTACCGACGGAACCGTCATCGGCGCCATCCTGGACCGAAACGGCCTGCGGCCGGCGCGCTACTGCGTCACGAGCGACGACCGCATCGTGCTGGCGTCGGAAACCGGCGTTCTACCGATCGATCCGGCGAAAATCATCCGGAAAGACCGTCTGCAGCCCGGTCGTATGCTACTCGTCGATACGCGCGAGGGTCGGATCGTCAGCGACGAAGAAGTCAAACGCGCGATCGTCCGCGAACGGCCGTATCGCCAGTGGCTGGACGAAAATCTCGTGCGGCTCGACAGCCTGCCGAAAGCCGAGCCGGACCACGGCTCGCTCGACGATGAGACGCGACTGCGTTGGCAAAAAGCGTTCGGTTACACGTACGAAGACTTGGTCAAAATTTTGGAACCGATGGCCAAAACGGGCGTCGAGCCGGTCGGATCGATGGGCGTCGATACGCCGCTCGCCGTCTTTTCGGAGCGGCCGCAGCTGTTGTATAACTATTTCAAACAGTTGTTCGCCCAGGTGACGAATCCGCCGATCGACGCCATCCGCGAAGAAATCGTCACGTCGACCGTGACGACGATCGGTCCGGAGGGCAATCTCGTCCGCCCAGGACCGGAGAACTGCAGGAAAATCCGACTGGAGACACCTGTTTTGAACGCGGCTGATTTTGCGAAGCTGAAGCGCAATCCGCTGTTTAAGACCGAGACGTTGCCGATTTTGTTCCCCGTCGAGGAAGGAGAAGCAGGCCTCGAACGGGCGATGGAACGGCTGTTCGCCGAAGCGGATCGGGCCATCGAAAACGGCGTACAACTGCTCATTCTGTCCGACCGCGGCGTCGACGAGCGGCATGCGCCGATTCCCGCCTTGCTCGCCGTTTCCGGACTTCACCACCATCTCATCCGAAACGGCAAGCGGATGAAAGTCGGCATCGCGCTCGAATCCGGCGAGCCGAGAGAAGTGCATCATTTCGCCATGCTGCTCGGTTACGGCGCGGAAGCGATTTATCCTTACCTGGCGCTGGAGTCCGTTCGCGCATTGAACGAACAGCAGATGGTGCCCGGCGAATATGAAAAACTCGAGAAAAACTATCTAAAAGCCGTCGTCAAGGGAGTCGTCAAAATCGCCTCGAAAATGGGCATTTCGACGCTCCAAAGCTACCGCGGCGCGCAAATTTTCGAAGCGATCGGCATTCATCGGTCCGTCATCGACAAATATTTTACCTGGACGCCCTCTCGTATCGGCGGCGTCGGCCTCGACGCGATCGCCAAGGAAACGCTGATGCGCCACGGTCAGGCTTATGCAGTTTCCAACAGCCGCGACATTGCGCTCGATCCCGGTGGCGACCATCAGTGGCGCGCCGGCGGGGAAGTGCACTTGTTGCATCCGGAGACGATTCATACGTTGCAGCAGGCGGCGCGTACGAACAATTACGCGCTTTATAAGAAATTCGCAAATCTGATCGACGATCAATCGAGGCAGCATATTACGCTGCGCAGCCTGTTCAAATTCCGGCAGATACGCGATCCGGTGCCGATCGAGGAAGTCGAACCGGTCGAGTCGATTTGTCGGCGTTTTAAAACCGGCGGCATGTCGTTCGGATCGATCAGCAAGGAAGCGCATGAAAGCCTCGCCATCGCCATGAACCGGATCGGCGGCAAAAGCAATACCGGTGAAGGCGGGGAAGACCCCGAACGGTTCAAAGACGAAAGGCGAAGCGCGATCAAACAGGTTGCGTCCGGCCGCTTCGGCGTCACGATTCATTATCTCGTGAATTCCGACGAAATCCAGATCAAAATCGCACAGGGCGCCAAGCCGGGCGAAGGCGGCCAACTGCCGGGGAAAAAAGTGTATCCGTGGATCGCGGAATGTCGCGGTACGACGGCCGGCGTCGGCTTGATTTCGCCGCCTCCGCATCACGATATTTATTCGATCGAGGACTTGGCCGAACTGATTTTCGACCTGAAAAACGCAAATCCGCGCGCGAAAATCAACGTCAAGCTCGTCTCCGCGGTCGGCGTCGGCACGATCGCAGCGGGCGTGGCGAAGGGCAGAGCGGACGTGATTTTGATCAGCGGTTACGACGGAGGTACCGGTGCCTCGCCGCGCTCCAGCATCAAACATGCCGGCCTGCCGTGGGAATTGGGGCTTGCGGAAACGCATCAGACGCTGCTTCTTAACGGTTTGCGCGACCGCGTCGTTCTCGAAACGGACGGCAAGCTGATGACCGGCCGCGACGTCGTCATCGCCGCGCTGCTCGGCGCCGAGGAGTACGGCTTTTCGACCGCGCCGCTCATCGTGCTCGGCTGTGTCATGATGCGCGTCTGTCATCTCGACACGTGTCCGGTCGGCGTCGCGACGCAAAATCCTGAACTGCGTAAACGATTTACCGGCGACCCCGACCACGTCGTCAACTACATGCGGTTCGTGGCGCAGGATGTTCGCGAATGGATGGCGAAACTTGGTTTCCGGACGATCGACGAAATGGTCGGGCGTACCGACGTTCTCGAAGTCGAAACCGATCACGCCCATTGGAAGATGAAAGGACTCGACTTATCGCCGCTGTTGTATCAGCCGGACGTACCGCCGCATGTCGGGCGCTGTCATCGCGTCGACCAGAACCACCGGCTTGAAGAAACGCTCGACAGCCGCGAATTGATGCGTATTTGCCGGCCCGCGCTGGAAGAAGGCAAGCGGGTGCACGCGATTTTGCCGATCCGCAACACCGACCGATCCGTCGGCACAATGGTCGGCAGCGAGCTGACGCGCCGCTACGGGCGCGACGGCTTGCCGCACGACACGATTCGGCTTCATTTCAACGGATCGGCGGGGCAAAGCTTCGGCGCTTTCGTGCCGAAAGGGATGACGCTGTCGCTGGAAGGCGACGCCAACGACTATTTCGGCAAAGGCCTGTCGGGCGGCAAACTGATCGTTTTCCCGCCGCCGCAATCGCCGTTTGTGCCGGAAGACAACATCATCATCGGCAACGTCGCGCTGTACGGCGCAAGCGGCGGGGAAGCGTACATCCGCGGCCGGGCGGGCGAACGGTTCTGCGTTCGCAACAGCGGCGCCCGCGCCGTCGTCGAGGGCGTCGGCGATCACGGCTGCGAGTACATGACAGGAGGCCGCGTCGTCATTATCGGACCGACCGGCCGCAATTTCGCCGCGGGCATGTCGGGCGGCATCGCCTACGTGCTCGACGAAGACGGCCGTTTCCGCGAGCGCGCTAACGACGAAATGGTGTTGTTCGAATTGTTGGAAGACGAGTACGAGATCGAAGAAGTGAAACTGATGCTGCAAAACCACGTCAAGTATACGGGGAGCGAAAAAGCGCGCCGTATTCTGCACGACTGGAACGACTACGTCGTACGGTTCGTCAAAGTGATCCCGCGCGACTACAAGCGCATGTTCGAGTCGATCGAGCGCGCCAAACGCGAGGGATTGAGCCAAGAAGAAGCGGTCATGCGCGCTTTCATCGAGAACACGAAAGACGTTTCCCGGGTCAGCGGAAACTGAAGGGGGGAACGAAACGATGTCGACGCCGACTGGTTTTCTGGAATACAAGCGCCATGTCCCCGCCGATCGCGACCCGCTGGAACGCATCCGGGACTGGGAAGAGTTTCATCGGCATCTGTCCGATGAAGAGCTGCGCATTCAGGGCGCCCGCTGCATGGACTGCGGCATTCCGTATTGCAATTCGGGCATCATCCTGAACCGGGGCACGACGGGTTGTCCGTTGCACAATCTGATTCCGGAATGGAACAACCTCGTATATCGCGGGCAATGGAAAGAAGCGTTATACCGCTTGCATAAAACAAACAATTTTCCTGAATTCACCGGACGCGTCTGTCCGGCTCCCTGCGAGGGTTCCTGCACGGTCGGTTTACACGGTGATCCCGTCGCCATCAAGACGATCGAGCAGGCGATCATCGACCGGGCGTTTGAGGAAGGCTGGGTGCAACCGGAACCGCCGAAAAAGCGCACGGGCAAAAAAGTGGCGATCGTCGGTTCCGGTCCCGCCGGTCTGGCGGCGGCGGACCAGCTGAACAAAGCCGGTCATACGGTGACGGTGTTTGAACGCGCCGATCGGATCGGCGGTTTGCTGACGTACGGCATCCCGCCGATGAAACTGGACAAACGCGTCGTCCAGCGCCGGATCGACCTGATGGCGGCCGAAGGCGTTCAATTCGTCGTCAATTGCGAAGTCGGAAAAGACTATCCCGCCGACCGACTGCTCAAGGAATTCGACGCCGTCGTTCTCTGCTGTGGGGCCACGCAGCCGCGGCCGCTCGAAGTGCCGGGCGTCGAGCTGAAAGGCGTTCATTACGCGATGGAGTTTCTGACGTTGGCGACGAAATCGCTGCTCGATTCCGGGCTTCAAGACGGTCGTTACATTTCCGCCGAGGGCAAGGACGTCGTCGTCATCGGCGGCGGCGACACGGGGACCGACTGTGTGGCGACGGCAATCCGGCTGGGCTGCAAAAGCGTCACGCAATTCGTCATCTATCCGGAAGCGCCGTTGACAAGGCCGGCCGACAACCCGTGGCCGCAGTATCCGCAGGTGTTCCGACTGGATTACGGTCAGGAGGAGGCCAAAGCGCTGTTCGGGAAAGACCCTCGGGAATACCGGATCCTGACCACCGAGCTGGTGGGCGACGAAAACGGACACGTCAAGGAAGTCCGCACGGTGGAAGTCATTCGGAAAAAAGATGAATCCGGCCGTGCGACGAACACCGTTATTCCCGGCACCGAAAAAGTATGGCCGGCGCAACTGGTTCTAATCGCGCTCGGCTTTGCGGGACCCGAACAGCCGCTCATCCGCCAGCTCGGTCTGGAAACCGACCGGTTCACGAACGTTAAGGCGGAATACGGAAAGTACCGCACCAACATCGACGGTATTTTCGTCGCCGGTGACATGAGGAGAGGGCAAAGCCTGGTCGTTTGGGCCATTCATGAGGGAAGAGAAGCCGCTCGGGAAGTTGACCGGTACTTGATGGGCCGAACGTTTTTGCCTTAAAAATACAGAAGAAAATCGAACGAGCGACGACCGCCTCGTCGGGAGTCGCTTCTTTGTTTTGTCGCACTGGTACGAACCGCACACAAATGATATGATAAAGTACGTAGACCCGCTGCAAAAGGTCGAAAGGTGGTCGAAACGCAACGTGGAAACCAAACGGCGTTTTGTCGTCGAAGCCGTCATGGTCGCCATTTACGGCCAGATGTTGTCTCCTTCCCGGCCCGTCGAGTATTTGATTCCGTATTCGACGGTCATGGAACTGTACGACATGAAAGACAGTGAAGAGCCGATCATGTCCGATCCGGCCGATGACGGCCATGCCCGGCAAATGATCGAGGAGATGATCAAATTTTTTGAACAACCGCTGAACCGGAAAAAAATCGAGCGCGCGCTTCTTGCGCCGTGGCGCAAAAGTCCGCCGCTGCTCGTCAACGATAAAGTGACGATTACTGTCGTTTATGCCGTCGAAAACGCGCAATACGGCGAAGAACTCGACCCGATCGAGACGGAACTGATTCTGACGTCCCTGCGCGAACAGGCACCGATCGTGACCGATCAGTACGAATTCGTCGACAAAGTGATCGACGCAGAAATTCCGGTGAAGGTCTACGACATCGACGATTTCGACTATGCTCTGGAGGAAGAATTACCTTCGGAAGACACCAATCCGAATTCCAAATCCAAATAAACGCCATTTTAAACGCCGTGTGCGCTAAAAGCGCCGTCTAGATCGCAACGGGCCGCCTGAACCCCGATGATGGGATGCCGGATCCCGAAAGAGGCGGCCCGGTTTGTTGAAAAGAAGGGCTGTTTCCGAAGGAGGCGCGCCGAGCGGTTGGGTGTTTTTCTAGTTTACATAATATACATTATCGGAAGTTGAGAGCGAAAAAAACCGGACCGATTTAATTGTACCCTTTAATGAGATTCATCATTAAGCACGTTAATCATATCGCTGCCAACGTCGCACCGATGCTCCGGCCTCGTCTCCAACGCCTCCAGACGCGTATCGCCGGCGATCGAGGCGATCAGCCCGCGGCTTCCCGCCACGAACGTCCACCGGAAATCGACCTCCGTCGCGACGCACCACGCCCGGTCGTCTGGCCACCAAAGATTCGGTCCCGGCGTCCATACGCCGCCCCGCACAATTCCTTCCGCCACGACATCAAGAGGCGCCCTGAGCAGCGCATACGTGCGTCCCGGCAACCGAACGCGCGGAGCATGTCGGATCAGCGGACCGACAGACGTAAAACCGTCCCAGACGCAAACCCACGTCGTCTCGGGGGTTTCGGTAAACCTTTCCAGATGTTCGGCCAACGCCGCAAGTGTATCATCCGGACAACGGCCGACAGGCGGATCTTCTTTCCATGGTTTCGGCCCCGCACCGAATCCCGGAGCCGGTCGGCTTATCGCTTCCCATTGCATGAGCGGATGGACGCGACGCCCGGCCCATTCGGCCACTTCCGACCAAAAGATCGGCTCTCCGCCGTCTTCTCCTCCCTCGGCGGGGTGAAACACGCGGACATACGCCTCGAATCCGAGCGGGACGACCGCTCCGACCGGAATGCCGTATGAAATGCCAGCCGCCGCCCTGCCGATGCGCAACATTCTTCCGGATAGCCAGGAAGCCGCTTCCGGTCCGTTCGGTACGACGACCCCCGGAGCGAGCACTTGGTTCGGAAACTCATCGCCGTCGTCCATCCGAACCGCCTCCTTCTTCGATTTCCGACCTTTTCCGACCTTTATTCGACCGGATACGCGATGACCGACATCAGCGCGTTTTCTGCCTGCGTAGAGTCCATCCGGCTGTACTGCACCACGACGGGAATGTCGCTTTCCACTTCCATCGCGTACGGAACGCCCACGGGAATCCGCTCGCCGTTCAGTTCGAGCGTAGAAGTGCGGATATGTTTCGTCCGTTTGGCGCCGACTTCGACCGGAATCCGTTCGATCGGCGGTCGGTCTTCGAAGTACACGGTGATCGCCAGTCGGGCCGGTCGATCGTTGCAATTGAGCACGCAGATCGATTCATGGCTCGTCAACACTCCCGAACTGCGCTCCGGGATGTAGCCGTCCGGAATGATCCAAAGCCTCGCCCCTTTTTCTTTCATGGAAATCCGGTCCCTCCTCAACATTCGGTCGGAACGTGACGATCTTCACTGCCATCATAAACCGAATGCGAACCGGTTGCAACCGGTTGCAACACCGTTTGTTTTTCGGACGATCTTTTGCTAAGATCAAGAACGTCCGGGGTGATCGCTCACATGACACAGCACCGCGGCCGTTTCGCGCCGACGCCTTCGGGCCGCATGCATCTCGGCAACGCCTGCACGGCGCTGCTTGCCTGGCTGTCCGCCCGCAGCAAAAACGGGACGATCGCGCTCCGGCTGGAAGACCTCGACCGCCCGCGCTGCCGTCCCGAATATGAACAGGGGCTGATAGAAGACCTTCGCTGGCTCGGCCTCGACTGGGACGAAGGCCCGGACGTCGGCGGACAGCACGCGCCTTACCGGCAGAGCGAACGGGAACCTGTTTACCGGGAAGCGTTTGAGCGACTGTTGTCCAAAAATCTCGTCTATCCCTGCTTTTGCAGCCGAAAAGACGTGTTGCAGTCGGCAAACGCTCCGCACGGCCTGACGTCAGAAGGCCCGGCATACCCGGGGCGCTGCAGGGGGCTGTCGTCGGCGGAACGCGAGCGGCTCGCGAGTATCCGGCGGCCGTCCTGGCGGTTCGCTTTGCCCGACCGACCGGTTTCGTTCCGGGACGAGGTGCACGGGTTTGTCGCGTTTGAGGCGGGCACCGGCGGCGATTTTATCGTCCGGCGTTCGGACGGTGTTTACGCGTACCAGTTGGCCGTCGTCGTCGACGATGCGGAAATGGGCGTCACCGAAGTGTGGCGCGGCTCCGATCTGCTGGACTCCACGCCGAGGCAACTGTTGCTGTTCGAGGCGTTGGAGTTGCGTCCGCCGGCGTACGCGCACGCGCCGCTGTGGCTCGGCCCCGACGGACGGCGGCTGTCGAAACGGCACGGGGAAGAAATTACGCTGCAACGGCTTCGCGCAAGCGGGATCGCCGCGGAACGGGTCGTCGGCTGGCTTGCATACCGGTGCGGGCTCATCGACCGTCCGGAACCGGCAAAACCGCGGGAACTCGTCGAACGGTTCATCCCTTCTCGGGTGGTTCGGGAACCGATCCGGTTGTCCCAACGCGCTTTAACCGCTTTAACAGAAGGGGTTTTGACGACATGATACCTTCCGGTCGCCGCAAAGGGGCCTGGTATGAAGTCCGCGTTCCGCCGTCTTGGGCGGCGGAAGGGCTCGGCAAAGTACTCGCCCGCCTACCGATTCCGCCGAAAGTGTGTTCCGGCCTGATCCGGCGCGGCGGAGTCCGGCTGCAGGGACAAACGTTGCACCTGCGTCTGTTTCCTCCAGAAGAACCCGGCGTGGATGCCGATTTCACCGAACTGAACATCTTGTACGAGGACGATTTTTCGCTTGTCGTTCATAAGCCCGCCGGCATCGAGGCTCATCCGAGCGTCGCCGGCCAGCGCGGCACGCTGGCGCATGCCGTGGCCGCCTATTACGCCTGCACGGACCAGAAATGCCGGGTTCGGCCGATCCATCGGCTCGACAAAGAAACGAGCGGCCCCGTCCTGTTCGCCAAGAACGAGTTCGCCCACGCCGTTTTCGATCGCGCGATGCGGGAAAAAAGAATCGGGCGCGAATATGTGGCAATCGTCGAAGGCGTGGTGAAGGACGACGAAGGAACGATCGACTTGCCGATCGGCCAGCACCGCCACCATCCGACGAAACGGAGGGTCAGCCCAACCGGCGAACCGGCCGTTACGCATTATCGCGTGGTGGACAGGTTCGAGGATCATACGCTGCTGCGGCTGAAACTGGAAACGGGGCGGACGCATCAGATCCGCGTCCACCTGTCGTCAATCGGCCATCCGATCGCCGGCGACGGCCTGTACGGCGGCTCCCGGCGCCTGATCCGCCGCCAGGCCCTGCACGGCGAAAAGCTGATCTGGTTTCACCCGTGGACGCAAACCCGTCTGCAGGTGCGCGCCCCGCTGCCGGACGACATGCGGAAGCTGCTCGAGACTTTGGTCAGTCGCCGGGAGTCCGGTCGATGTACAGACGGGTCACTCGAGTAAAATCGCCCTTTTTGCGGTCGGCGGACGTCGCCTTTTTTTCGAGCGGATCGTGCCCCATCATACCGGGCGCGAGCGAAGGGCGTCGTTTCTTTTTTTCGGACATGTCGGTGCCTCCGCGTCTTCGAAATGGACTACAAATCTAGAGCCGGCCGCCGTTTGCGCGGACGACGTCGAGCGCACGGTCGTGGTCGCGATCGTCGACGACGGCGGTAAGGAGCACGTTTTCCCCCGCCGTTTCGTCTCCATAAGCAAGTCCGCTTGCGGAGGGATCGGCGGCGGCAAGGACGCGCTCGCCCGTCGTCATCGGCTGCGCTCCGAGCGTCAAGTAGCCGAGCCCGGGAAATCCGCCGGCGATCGGGTTGAACGGCATTTCGGGAAGCTCGCCCTTCAGGCGGTCGATCCGCTCCACGCGCGCGTCGGCCAGACGGACTTCGGAGCGCAGCCGCCGCAGCGCGGTCTGTGCGTCGTCCTCCGTGCGAAAATACGCCAAAACCGGTTTGTCCGCCATCTTTCGTTCCTCCCTTGCCTTTATCCCCTCTTTACGGTGCGACAGTTCCTCGACGGGGCGGCGAAGGCAACGGCGACGGTCGTACGGCGTTCGGGAACAGCCGAACGACGATCTCATTGAGCTGCTCCACAAACCCCGCCACCGGCCGGCCGGCTCTTGCTTCCTCGACATACCGGTTGACCCGATCCACGAATTCAGGGTTTGACGAGACGAACACATCGCGGATGCGCGGATCGGCAGCCTTGACCCGGTCAGCAACGCGCTGTTCGATGCGATCCGACGGCGACGACGGCGTCGAGTCGACGACGACCGCGACATACGCCCGGAAATCCGGCGTTACCAGCACGTTAGCTTGGCGGACACCGGGAAGTTCCGCGATCCGATCGGCGACGTGTTGGGCGACGCGGAATCGTTCGTCCCCCAATGCGGCGGGGCCGACCGTCGGTGACGGTGCGACGGGCAACATAGCGGTCGGCGACGGCCATACCGCCTGCGGCCTCGGTGTACCGCCCGGACGGTTCGGAAACCAGGTGCACGCCGACACGGACATTGAAACAAGTGCAATTCCGGCCAAAACAGCAAGTGAACAAATTTTTCGGTTCATCGGTAAACTTCCTCCTTAAATGAAATGAAATTGTTATGCCCGTTGTTCGGGCGCTTCGATGGCGACGGCGTGGGCGATGCAGGGAATATTCTCGCCCTGTTGGTACGTCAAGGGCGACAAGAGCGCGCCTGTTGCAACCAGCAAGATTCTTTTCAATTCGCCGCGTTTTAATTTCTTGAGCAGATGACCGTACGTCACGACGGCGGAGCAGGCGCAGCCGCTGCCGCCGGCCTGAACCATTTGGGTTTCGTAGTCGTATATCATCATGCCGCAGTCGCGGTAGTCCGTCTGTTGAATCGGAACACCGTGCTTTTTGAACAGCTCGCGCGCGATGTCGTAGCCGACTTTGGCCAAGTCGCCGGTGACGATCATGTCGTAATGGCCCGGCTCCCGGCGCATGTCGCGCAAATGGGCGATGACCGTGTCGACGGCCGCCGGCGCCATGGCCGCGCCCATGTTGAACGGATCGGCGATGCCCATGTCGACGACGCGGCCGATCGTCGCGGCGGCGACGACGGGGCCTTTTCGCCCGTCGTGGCCGACGACGGCGGCGGCGGCGCCGGTGACGGTATATTGGGCCGTCGGCGGTTTTTGCGAACCGTACTCGGTCGGATAGCGGTATTGTTTTTCGGCGGACGAATTATGGCTGCACGTTGCCGCCAGCGCGAATTTGGCGGCGCCGGAATTGACCATCAGCGCGGCGACGGACAGACCGAGCGCCGACGTCGAGCAGGCGCCGAATACGCCGATGTACGGAATGCCGAGACTGCGCGCTGCGAAACTGCTGCTGACGATCTGATTGAGCAGGTCGCCGCCGGCGTAAAACTGAATTTGCTCCTTGGTCAGTCCGGCGTTTTCGATGGCGAGCTTGGACGCCTCCTCAACCATTTTCCTCTCGGCCTTTTCCCAGCTGTCCTGGCCGAGCAGCGAATCGCCGTAGACGATGTCGAAATCGCGCGCAAGCGGCCCGCGTCCTTCGAACGGCCCGACGACCGTCGCCGTCCCTAGGATGACCGGGCGATTTTCAAACAGCCAGCTTTGATGTCCGTGAAGCATGCAGTCAACCGCCCCCTTTCCCTACTGCGTCGGGATTGAACAGGCCGTACGCGATGGCGACGAAAAACGCCGCGACGGTGCCGAACACGATGACCGGGCCGGCCAGCTTGAACATGTTGCCGCCGACGCCGAGCACGTATCCTTCGCTTTTGTGCTCAAGCGCCGCGCTGGCCATCGAATTGGCGAAACCTGTCACCGGCACGGCCGAGCCGGCGCCCGCCCACTGCGCGATTTTGTCGTAGACGCCGAGACAGGTCAGCGCGACGGATAGCAAAATCATCACAGCGACCGTCGGATTGCCGGCTTTGATTTTGTCCATGTGTCCCCACGCGACGAACGCCGTCTGGACAGCCTGGCCGATCAGGCAGATGAGACCGCCCGACAAAAACGCACGGACGCAGTTCCTCCAGACCGGACGTTTCGGCTCGTGGCGCTTGGCCAGTTCAACGTATTCCTGCTGAACTTTTGTCAGCTTTTTTTTGTTCGGTTTTCCGGTCATGGTTTTCAAACGCTCCCCTTGACTGCGTCGACGGACGCCTTACCTCGTCAATAAAGGCTCAAGATCGGAAATCACGTTTTTTAACAGCCGGGCGCATTCACCGTACAGCTGCTTCGCTGATTCGTGTTCGGACGACAGAGAAAACATTTCCAGATCCGCTTCGCATTTTTTCAGCGTCGCGAACAGGGATGCTTTCTGTTGAGGTTCGGGCAGTTTCAGCTGGTCGTCGTAAACGTCGACATACAACTGTCCGTAGGCGTCGACCTGCGCGACAAAGACGTTTTCCGGCGCGATGCCCTGTTTGTCGAGCTCTGCCAGAAGCCAATCGCGGTTTAAGCCCATCGTCGCCAGCGGCTCGTCCAAAATGTTGCCGTCCATGATCACCGTCTGCGGTTCGCGTTCGGGACCGACGCGAACGCCGAGATGGCTCGCCGTCAACGGCTGATATTCCTTGCGCAGCATGACGTTGATTTCGCCGGTCGGTTCCATAACGGCAAACTCGACGTCCGACAGCTTGAAAACGTTTTTCTTGCGCAATTGCTGCAAAAGCTCGTCGATGGTCAACCGTTCTTTTTTCAAATTTTTTTCCATAATCTTCCCTTCTTTAATTAGTACCGTTGATCTTCCATCGACGAGGTCGCGAAACCATTTGCTTTTGATCTGCAAGAACTCGATCAACAGCGACATGCCCGCCCAGACGATCAGGGCGACGAAACCGAGGTACCAGTTTTCCTGCATGTCGATCGAGACATAGGCGGCAAGGCTGCCGAGGGTAATGCCGGTGATGTACTCGAAAACGGACAATTCCGTGATTTGGCGTTTGCCCAGAAGTCGCGTCACGACGAGCAACGCAAGAATGGCGGCAAATGTTCGGACGGCGACAAGCATCCACTCCGGCATGCGATTCCCACCTTATTGATCGATTGCCGACGCGCCGACGTGAAAATTGTGCGCGGCGACAGGACGTTTTATTCCCAGGCGACGGGCGGAATATGCCGCGTGCTTTCGACGCATGATGAATCCGTGAAGGAGGTGACCGTCCGTGACCGTCGCCAGCCAGGTCAAACAATGCTTGGCGTCGCTGAAAAGCGCTCAGGCCAATCTCGAGCAGTTCGCGCTCAACACGCAAAACCAGGAAGCCAAGTCGCTGTTTTCGAGCGCAGCTCAAAGCACTCAGCAGATTGTTCAGAAACTGGAAAGCCGCATTCAACAGATCGAGTTTGAAGAACCGCAATACCGCGGGTTCTGACGCACGCAAGCGTAAAAACGGCGCGGTCCCGATCGTCGGGATCGCGCCGTTTTGCTGTTCTGAATTGACGGACCGCCGCCGCTGTGGTTTAATATGTATGGTTATGTTTTTATTATTTAATTCATATTTATATTAATCAAATGGACGGAGGCGCATGCGTCATGGCATCGGCCAAACTTCGCGTCGATCGCGCGTATACGATCGGCGATACGGATCCGCGGTTGTTCGGGGCGTTCGTTGAACATCTCGGCCGGGCGGTGTACGGCGGGATTTACGAGCCGGGGCATCCGGAAGCTGACGAACAAGGATTCCGGCGGGACGTGCTGGAGCTCGTCCGCGAGTTGGGCGTCCCGATCGTTCGTTACCCGGGCGGAAATTTCGTGTCGGGATATAACTGGGAAGACGGCGTCGGCCCGAAGTCCGAACGCAAACGCCGTCTTGAGCTCGCCTGGCGATCGATCGAGACCAACGAATTCGGGACGAACGAATTCGTCGATTGGTGCAAAAAAGCAGGGGCCGAACCGATGCTCGCAGTCAACCTCGGCACGCGCGGCATCGACGAGGCCCGCAATCTGGTGGAATATTGCAATTACCCCTCAGGCACGTATTGGAGCGACTTGCGCGTGCGGCACGGCTACCGCGAACCGCATCGCGTCAAAGTCTGGTGTCTCGGCAATGAAATGGATGGATCCTGGCAAATCGGCAGCAAAACGGCCGACGAATACGGACGGTTGGCTTGCGAAACTGCCAAGGCGATGAAGTGGGTTGACCCGTCGATCGAACTCGTCGCCTGCGGCAGCTCGAGTCCTTCCATGCCGACGTTTCCGGAATGGGAAAGGATCGTTCTCGAACATACGTACGATCACGTCGACTACGTGTCGCTGCACATCTATTTCGGCAATCCGGAAAACGACACGGCAAACTTTCTCGCCAAGCCGCTGGACATGGAAAGGTTTATCCGGATCGTCAAAGCGACGTGCGATTACGTCAAAGCGAAGAAGCGCAGCAAAAAGGACCTTTACATTTCGTTCGACGAGTGGAACGTCTGGTATCATTCCCATGACGCGGATAAACAACAAAAGCCGTGGCAAATTGCGCCGCCGCTTCTCGAAGACGTCTACAACCTGGAAGATGCTCTTGTCGCCGGTTGCATGTTGATCACATTGCTCCGTCACGCCGACCGCGTCAAGATCGGCTGTCTTGCGCAACTCGTCAACGTGATCGCCCCGATCATGACGAAGACGGGCGGCCCGGTCTGGAGACAGACGATTTTTTATCCGTTCCTCCACGCATCCCGTTACGGACGCGGCACGTCGCTCGTCACATTCGTCGACGGGCCGAAGTACGACAGCCGCGACTACACGGACGTGCCGTATGTCGAAGCGGCGGCAGTGTACCGAGAAGACGTCGGTGAGTTGACCGTGTTCGCGGTCAACCGGCATTTGCACGAGCCGATCGTGCTGGAAGGAAAACTGGGCGGTTTTGAAGATGTTCGAGTGGTCGAGCATCTTGTGCTCGACCATCCCGATCTGAAAGCGGCCAACACCGTCGACGCCCCGCATCGCGTTGTGCCTAGGCGACTATCGGACGCCGCCGCGGAAAACGGTCTTTTGACGGCGCAGTTGCCCGCAGCGTCCTGGAACGTCATCCGCCTTGCCCGCCGACCGTCCTGACGCGCAACGAGCGGATCCGATTCAGCGCGGCGGCAAGCTCGAACGGCCGCGGCATCGCCAGATCGCCGGGATGCCGCCCGGGATGCGGCGACAGCAGATCGAGACCTTCGCGACGAAGCCGCTCCCCGATCGCCGCGATCAGCTCGGCGACGGTACGCCGGCCGTCCATCGACTGTTCCAGCAGACGGAGCAAGCGGGCGATTGCGCGGGTCTGACTCGGGTCGACGAGTTGCTCGACCGCCGACAGATCGATGATCTGCGCGCCGTACAAAATCGTATGAAGTCCCTTGGCTTCCGCTTTGTCTTTACCGCTGCGAGACGCACCGAACGAGCCGGGAAGCGGGATACGCTCCGCCGTCCCGCCGAACGGCTCGTCGCGCTCGGGCGGACGGTCGATCGGAAGCTCGGCGGCGATCGACTTTGCTTCTTGCGTCACGTCGTACGGTCTGTATTCGTGCATGAGGATGACCGTGTCGGCGACGTCGAAATAGTCGCCCGATCCGCCGAGGACCAGGACGGTGGAAACGCCGCGTTCTTCGTAAAGCCTGCGCACCCGGTCGATGAACGGCGTGATCGGTTCGCGGTCTTTCGCCACGAGTCTCCGCATGCGCGCGTCGCGGATCATGAAATTGGTCGCGCTCGTATCCTCGTCGATAAACAGAACGTCTGCGCCGACCTCCAGCATTTCCATGATGTTGGCGGCTTGCGACGTGCTGCCGCTGGCGTCGTCGGTGGAAAACGCCGTCGTCTCTTTACCGAACGGCAGCCGTGAAATAAACGGCGAGATATCGACGCCGGCTACGCTTCGCCCGTCCTCGGCGCGGATTTTGCAGGCTGTTTCGCGCGTCAGCACGTATTCGCGGCCGTCGCCCGCGACATGATTGTAAACGCCGCGCTCGAGCGCCTTCAGCAGCGTCGTCTTGCCGTGGTAGCCGCCGCCGACGATCAAGGTGACGCCCCGCGGAATCGCCATGCCGCGGACCGGCGGTCCGTGCGGCACCGGAATTTCCGCCTCGAGCGACGGCGGCGACTGAAACGGCACGACGCCCGGCCCGCGCATCGGCCGGTCGCTCGCGCCGCTTTCCCGGGGCAAGACGGCTCCGTTGGCGACGAATGCGATCCAGCCGCGTTCTTCCATGTATCGCCGGATCGCCGCTTGCCGGTCGGCAAGGCGTAGATGCTCTTCCAGCCGGTCGGGCGAAAATTCCAGAATGCCGCGCCGGACGACGGCCGGAACGTCCTCGGCCAGAAGCCGCCGGGCCTCCTCGCCGAGAACCGTCCGTCCCGCGGCCGGCAGGCCGACGGAGAGGCGGACTTCCACTTCTCCCCCTCGGACGGCGACGGCGGTTCGCGGCAATATCTGCTGACCGGGTTCGTCAATGAAAATCAGGCCGCTGTTACCCGTACCCGTATGTCCCCTGTTTCGCCGCTGCCGTTCCCGGATAGCGGCGGCGATTTGGCGCGCAAGAAAATCCGTCAGCGCGACGAGGCGATGCCCGGATTCCATCCATTCCGGACGCAAGCGGGCGACGGAAGCCGGTACCGTCACGCGCACGCGCGACGGCGGAGCGAACGGGTCCGCCTGCGCGTGGTCGATGTGAAGCTCGAACCACGCGCCGCGATAGCTGCCTTCTGTCTCTTTGTAAGCTTTGTAACCTTTCCGGTCAATTCTCCTCAAGATGTCTTCGAGGCGGCGCATCGCCTTTCATCACCGTTTCCCTGACCCATTGCGCAAGGTCGAGTCCGGATACGTTCTTGATCATTTCCGGCAATGTCGCTAAAAGCGCCGTCACATACTGGCCGACTTTTGCCGGTCCCTGGCCGCCGCCGGCGTCGACGACGGTCAGCTTGTCGATGCCGCGCATCGGTTCGGCGACGCGGCCGGCGAGTTCCGGCAACATTTTCGCGATGATGTCGAGAACCGCCGCCTGCCCGAATTTTTCGAATGCCTCGGCCAATTTGGCTTTCGCCTCCGCTTCGGCCAGACCGCGCAGCCGGATCACTTCCGCCTCGGCGGCGCCTTTGGCGCGCTCGGCTTCCGCAATAGCGAGTCCTTCCAGGCGTTTTTGTTCCGCCGCCGCTTTCGCTTCGGCTTCTATCCGGTAACGAACGGCGTCCGCCTCAAGCATGCGACGTGTCTTTTCGGCTTCCGCAGCTTGTTCGACCGCGTAGCGTTCCGCTTCGGCCTTTTTGCGCACTTCCGCGTCATATTGTTTTTCGCGGCGCAAAATTTCTTTCGCTTCCAGGTCGATTTCCCGCTCTTTGCGGACGAGCTCGACTTTCATCTGTTCCTCAACGACCGCCTGTTTGGCACGTGCTTCCTGAAGCAGGTACGCCTGATCGGCTTCGGCCCTGGCCATGTCCTGCTCCCGTTTGAAGGCGGCGATTTTCAGTTCTTTTTCCTTGACGGCTTCGGCAATATTCGTGTCGCGGATCAGTTCCGCCTTCTGCCCTTCCTCTTCGGCTTTCGCCTTCTGGATGCGTGCGTCGCGGATCGCTTCCGCCTCGGCGATCTCCGCGTCGCGCTTGACGGCGGCGATGCGCGGCTTGCCCAGCGCTTCGAGATAGCCGTGTTTGTCGCGCACGTCCTTGATCGTGAAGGAGACGAGCTGCAGGCCCATCTTTTTCAAGTCGAGAGCCGCCACTTGCTGGACTTCCTGGGCGAATTTGTCGCGGTTCCGGTACACTTCCTCGACGGTCATCGAACCGAGAATCGCGCGCAGATGGCCCTCGAGCACTTCCTGCGCCTCAGCCTTCAGCGCCTCAGGCGGCTTGCCGAGAAACTGTTCGGCCGCAGTCGCGATGTCTTCGATCGAACCGCCGACCTTGATGATGGCGACGCCGTCCGTGATGACCGGCACGCCCTGTTCGGTGTACACTTCCGGCGTGTTGACGTCGAGTTTGTGCGACAGAAGCGACAGCTTCTTGGCTTGCTGGAAAATCGGCAAAATGAAAGCGCCGCCGCCGCGAATGATTTTGATCTTTTTGCCGCTGGAATCGTCGAAAACGTTTTTCCAACCCAAGAACGACCCGGTGACGATCATCGCCTCGTCCGGCCCGACCGTCTTGTAGCGCGCCCAAAACGCCAGACCGAGCAGGACGAACACGGCGACGACCAGTACAATCAAAAAACCGGCCATGTTCCTCTCCCTTTCATTCGGTTTCCTCGGCACGGCCCGAAGCGGGACCGTCTTCCCACGTCGCCACGACCAACGCATCGGGGCGGACGTCGACGACGACGACTTTCTCCCCGGAGGCGATCGGCGATCCGTCGAGACTGACCGCGATTTCGTTCGTCATTCCGGCACCGACCTTGATGATCACCTCGCCGTAACCCGAAGGCGGAATGGCGACGCTGACGCGAGCGGGACGACCCGCCAGCTCCGTTCTGGAATAGGCGATCGATCGCTCGGCGTTACGCATCGGCCGCACATACAGAAAAAAGGCGAGCGCGGAAACGGTAAGCGCGCCGCACAGCGATACGCCCGCCACCGTCGGTTCCCGCCAGGACGTCATCCGCTGGAGAAACAGCCCAAACCCCCCGAAGGCGGCAAGCGCGGCGATGATGACGGTCGGATGCAGCACAGGCCACACGTCGGACGCGAAACCGTCTCCGAAAATCAGAACGGCAAGCGCGTAAACGCATCCGACGGCGAGCAGGACGGCATACAACGCGGTCAAGCAAAAGTTCCCTCCTTTCATTCCCTTCTACGCGCAAAGCGGAAGCAAAGTTTCACCGGCGGGACATACTGAAAACAAAGTTGCATTTTCTCAAAGGGGATGACTGCATGCTGATCGTGCTTGTGGGTGTTTTGGCCCTCGCCCCGACGTTTGCGTTGCCTTCCGCAGCGCCGATGAAGGCGAACGTCGTGTCGGCCGCGCATGCCGTCACCGCGCCTTCCACCAAAAAAAAAGCGGAATTCCGGCTGGAGGTCGATCCATATCGCAACCGGATGACCGTTTATCGATGCGGAAAAGTTTTCCGTATCTATCCCATCGCCGCCGGCAAACCCGACACGCCGTCGCCGGTCGGCGACTGGGTCGTCGTTCACAAAGCGAAAGACTGGGGCGGCGGCTTCGGCACGCGGTGGCTCGGGCTCAATGTTCCATGGGGCGTCTACGGCATTCACGGAACAAACCGTCCCGCCTCGATCGGAAGGGACGCAAGCGCGGGGTGCATCCGCATGTTCAACCGGCATGTAGAAGAACTGTACGAATGGATTCCAGTCGGAACCGCCGTGACGATCGTCGGGCATCCGCTTGGGGAACCGTACCGGGACCCGCGCGATCTCGCCCGCGGCGACAGCGGAGCGGATGTCTACCTCATCCAAAGCCGCCTGCGGTCGGCCGGCTACTTCTACGGAAATCCCAACGGCAAATTCGGGCCGGCCACGGAGGAAGCCTTGCGACATTTCGAACGCACGCACGGCCTTCCGGTCGAAGGCGTTATGAACCGGCATGACTACACGGCAATGGGGTTGCTCGAATAAAACCGGTCGACCGCAGGCAGACGGTTTTCAAACGCCGCACCCCGACCGCGCAACGTCGTCTCCGCGCTCGAGCTCAATTTTTTCAGAGACGGTGTCGCGGATGACGTCGATGACCAGTTGAAGCAGCAAATTCAGATCGTGTTGCGTCTGCTGGAATTGCTGAACAAGCGGGATGGCTTCCAGTTCATCCTGCAACGCTGCGATTTCCGCCTCGATTTTTCGCACCATTTCTTCGTTCCGGAACACTTTTTCGAACGCAACGGCTTCTTTTTGCTTTTTCTTGATTAAACGTATCATTTCCTGGATTCTGGGGTGATTTTGAATTTTCCGCTCGGCCTCGCGGTAAATGCGGACTTCCTCGGACGTCGAAATCAAATCGGCGAGTTCTTTCGCCTTGGCCAAAATATCTTCCCTTACGACCAGCTCGGCGTGCGAATATTGTGGAATGCCGCAAGAGGCGTTCCCTTCGTGCAACGTGGTTGCGTCGTCCGACATCGCCATCGGCATCGACTCCTTTCAGATCGCTTCGGCCATTCGTCCGTCCGCCAGTTCGCCGCGCAGTGTCCAGCTCTGAACGGCGGTGATGCGGACGTCGACAAGTTCGCCGATCAAATGTTTCGGTCCCGCAAAATGAACAAGCTTGTTCGTTCGCGTCCGCCCGGCCAGTACGGCGGCGTTCGTCTTGCTTTCGCCTTCTACAAGCACCTCGACGGTCCGGTGAAGCAGCGCTTCATTCCGTTTCCGCCCGATGTCCGCCACCAACGCGTTCAAACGCGCCAGCCGCTCTTTTTTTGCCTCGTACGGAACGTCGTCCTTCATTTCAGCGGCCGGAGTACCTTCCCGCGGCGAATAGATAAACGTAAACGCGTTGTCGAACCCGACCTCGCGGACAAGCGACAGCGTGTCCTCAAACTGTTCATCCGTCTCGCCGGGAAACCCGACGATAATGTCGGTCGTCAGCGAAACATCGGGAATCGCTTGCCGGATTTTTCGGACGAGTTCCAGGTAATCTTCGCGGGTATATTTTCTGCCCATCTTCTTCAAGATTTCGGAATTCCCAGACTGAACGGGCAAATGAATGTGTTCGACCAGGTTGCCGCGTTTGGCCAATACTTCGATCAGCCGGTCGTCGAAATCGCGCGGATGCGACGTCGTAAAACGGACGCGCGGGATGTCGATTTTGCGCACGTCATCAAGCAGGTCGGCAAACGTGTAATCGAGATCGATGAAGTCTTTGCCGTAGGCGTTGACGTTTTGTCCGAGCAGCGTGACTTCCCGGAATCCTTGGCGTGCCAAGTCGCGGATTTCCGCGATGACGTCCTGCGGACGGCGACTCCGTTCCTTACCGCGCGTGTACGGCACAATACAGTACGTACAAAATTTGTCGCAGCCGTACATAATGTTGACCCACGCCTTCACGCCTTCCCGCTTTTTCGGCAAGTTTTCGATAATGTCGCCCTCTTTCGACCACACTTCGACGACCATTTCCTTGCTGAAATAGGCCTCTTTCAGCAGATAAGGAAGCCGATGAATGTTGTGCGTTCCGAAAATCAGATCGACGTGCGGGTGTTTTTCCAAAATGCGCCGGACGACCGACTCTTCCTGCGGCATGCAGCCGCAGACGCCGAGCACGAGCGACGGCTTTTCCCGCTTCAGCGCCTTCAGATGGCCGAGTTCACCGAACACCTTGTCCTCGGCGTTTTCGCGAACAGCGCACGTGTTGAGCAGGATGACGTCGGCATCGCGGCGTTCTTCGGTCCAGACGAACCCCATTCGTTCGAGCAAGCCTTTCATCACTTCGGTGTCGTGCTCGTTCATCTGACAGCCGTACGTCTGGATGTGGTACTTTTTGTCCCGTCCTAGCTGCGCGACGTCTTCCGGCAAATCTTCGGCGTAGAGAATGCGGACCGGTTCCCGACCGCGCGCTTTGGCTTCTTTTAGCGAAGGAGGTTGGAAGTATATCGTCATCGTGGATCCCTTTCTATCCAATGGGAAATAGACCTCGCATTCTGCATGATCTCATTATAGCACGAACGAAGCGACAAAAAAAGCGCGCGCCGCGGGCATGTGTCGTCCGAGCGCACGCCTTTCCTGCCCGAAAAGCCTGTTATTCCTCAACATGTTACATTACATGAATTCCGCAACCAACTTCTCGAACTCTTCCTGCGTCATTTCAAGCGGCTGTTCGGCCAACGGCTGTCCGCGAAAACCGGGCAGCACGTCTTCGTAACAAGGTACTTCTTTGTTTTGGTAGATGATTCCGGTCAACATACCGTTCGTCTCAATGATTTTGGCCATCGCAAGCGCACGGTCGGACGGATCGTAGCCCGGAATGCTTTCCACCTCGACGACGTGTTCCTTGAACCATTCGTACGTGTTCACTTTGTTGAACGTGACGCAGGGGCTGAACACGTTGACGAACGAGAACCCCTTGTGCTTGATCGCCTCCTCGATCACCGTCGTCAACTGTTTCAGGTTGCCGGAAAACGACTGCGCGACGAACGTCGCGCCCGAGGCGATGGCGATCTCCAGCGGCGAAAGCTCCTGCTCGACCGACCCTTGCGGCGAATATTTCGGGTTGATAAATCCCCGCGCGCTGCGCGGTGAGTTTTGCCCTTTCGTCAGGCCGTAAATCTGGTTGTCCATGACGATGTAGGTCAGGTCGATGTTGCGCCGGATCGCGTGGACGGTATGGCCCATGCCGATAGCGAAACCGTCGCCGTCGCCGCCGGCGGCGATGACCGTCAGGTTGCGGTTGGCCAGCTTCAATCCTTGGGCGATCGGCAGCGCGCGGCCGTGCGTGCCGTGAAAACCGTAAGCGTGGATGTAGCCGGAAATACGACCGGAACAGCCGATACCGGACACGATCGCGACGTTTTCCGGTTCAAGCCCGACGTTGGCCAACGCGCGCTGGATCGCCGCCTGAACGGCGAAGTCGCCGCAGCCGGGACACCAGTTCGGTTTGACGTCGTTGCGGAAATCTTTCACTGTCGCCATTTCAGATCATCTCCCCGCAGGCGTCGTAAACTTCGGACGGCAAAAACGGCGTCCCGTCGTATTTCAGCACGCTGCGGACGCGGTCGGACGCGCCGACGTGCAGGCGGACGAGATCGGCCAGCTGGCCGGTCGCGTTGTTTTCGACGATGAGCACGTGTTTGGCGTTCTGCACGTACGGCGCCACCGCCTCCGTCGGAAACGGGTGAATTTGCCGGATGACGAGCCGATTCGTGCGCAGGCCCCTGCGCTCCCACAACCGCTGCCTTGCCTCGTCGATCGTGCCGCCGTTGGAGCCCATGCACACGAACAGCACGTCGGGCGATTCGTGCGGCGCATCGACGTGTACCGGCGTTTCGATCCGGAATCCTTTCAGTTTTTTCAAACGTTTTTCCATCATCTTCTTCCGGTTGGCCGGACTCTCCTGCGGCCGGCCGAACTCGTCGTGTTCGACGCCGGTGACATGGTGGATGCCGTGCTTGCGTCCCGGCAACACGCGCGGCGAAATACCGTCTTCCGTAAATTCATATCGCTTGAACAGCCCGCCGGGTTCGACGGGAGGCGGTTCGTCCACGAGTTTGCCGCGGCGGATGCGCACGCGAGAAAAATCAAGCGGCTCCGCCGACTGTTTGCCGAGCGACAACTGCATGTCCGTCACGATGATGACCGGGCATTGATACGTTTCCGCCAGGTTGAACGCTTCGGCCATGTCGTAGAAGCATTCTTCCACCGTGCTCGGCGCGATGACGATTTTCGGAATTTCGCCGTGCGTGCCGTGGATCATCTGGTTGATGTCAGACTGCTCGAACTTCGTCGGCAAACCGGTCGACGGACCTCCGCGCTGCGTGTCGACGACGACAAGCGGCGTCTCGGTCATGCCGGCCAGACCGATCGATTCCATCATGAGCGACAACCCAGGACCGGCCGACGCGGTAAACGCGCGCACGCCGCCGTAGTTGGCGCCAATCGCCATCGTCACCGCAGCAAGCTCGTCCTCCGTCTGAACGACGACGCCGCCGAATTTCGGCATGTGTTTAATCAAATATTCCATAATTTCCGAAGCCGGCGTGATCGGGTATGCGGCCATCAGCCGACAACCCGCCGCCAACGCGCCGAGGCCGATCGCCTCGTTGCCGATCATGAATAATTTCTGCTTACCGTCGGCCGGCGTAAGCTCGAATTCTTTCAGCGGACCGCCCGCCAGCTCCAGCAGACAATTGGCCCCGCGGCGCGCCGCCTCGATGTTTTTTTCCACGATCGCGGCGCCTTTGCGGCCGAATTCCTCGCGGACGGCCTGCAAAAACACGTCAAGCGACAGCCCGAGCAGCGCCCAGGCGGCACCCGACGCGGCCATGTTTTTGAACAGCGACGTGCCGAGTTCTTCGGCGATTTGGGTAATCGGAACCGGAAACAGCCGAACCGGCAGTCCGTCGGGCACTTTCGGGTCGAATTTCGCGTCGGCGATGACGACTCCGCCGGGCCTGAGTTCACGCACGTTCAGATCGATCGATTCCTGGTCGAACGCGACCAGAATGTCGAGATCGTCCGAAATCGCGCGGATCGGCGTCGTGCTGATCCGGATTTTGTTGTTGGTGTGCCCCCCTTTGATGCGGGACGAAAAATGGCGATAACCGTACAAATAATACCCCAGCCGGTTGAGCGCCGTCGAAAAAATTTTGTCCGTCGATTCGACGCCCTCGCCCTGCTGGCCGCCGATTTTCAGCGACAACTGGCTGATCACGAAAGAACACTCCCTTTCGCCGCTTGGCGATGTCACCCTTCATTAAAATTCTAGGGCCGTACGGTGTGTGAGCGCAAGAACTTCCTTCACAGGAGACGATAGCGATTTTCGATCGGATTCATGCCGTTTCGCGATCAATCGGGCAGATTGCGATGCCAGAACGACCGCCAATTGCCGTAAAGAAAGTGTTGCACGTCGTCGTCGGAATAATACCGCAGGAGTACGTCGGCGAGCACCGCGAACTTGCCGGGATGTTCCAGCCCGCGGACATAGCCGGGTGTTCCGTCGAAATCCGAGCCGAAACCGACATGTCGTCGCCCTCCGAGTTCGCAGACGTGTTCCAGATGCCGAAGTACGTCGTCGATCGAGGCGTTGCCGTCGTTTTTCAAAAACGCCGGCACGAACGTCAGGCCGACGACTCCTCCGAGCGAAAAGAGCCGGATCAGCTGTTCGTCGCTCAAATTGCGCGGATGGCCGCAGACCGATCGCGCGTTGGCGTGCGACGCGAATACCGGATGCCCGCTCGCTTCCGCCCAGTCGATCGTCTCGTGGAACGCGTTTTCGCCGAGATGGGAAACGTCGATTGCGACGCTCCAAGCGCGGCATTCTTCCAACAGCCTCCGTCCTGCCGCCGTCAGCCCTCCGCCGCGCAGTTCCAAAACACCGTCGGCCGCCCAGTTCGCGTTGTTCCACGTCAGGCCGACCGAGCGGACACCGAGGCGAAACAGCAACCGAAGCAGCGCGAGGTTTCCCCACAGCGCATCGACGCCTTCAAGCGTCAGCATTGCGCCGACGGCCGCCGGGCTTTGTTCCGCCCGCTCCAGCTCGGACCGCGTTCGAACCGGCACGAAGTTCGCGGCGCAAAGCACGTCTTCGTAAAACCGGTCGGCTTCCTCCAGCAAGACGAGCGGTCCGAAGCGCGGTTCGTCCGCGTACAGGGCGAACGTCTGCATGCGGACGTTCCCTTCCGCCAATCGACGGGGCGTCACGTCGAGATTCCCGCGCTCTTCGGCGAACGACCAGTCGGCGTGCGTCGCCAGTTTCCACAATACATCGCAGTGGGCGTCGAACACCCGCACGTCGCCATCTCCTTTCAAGCGCAAAAAAACCTGTTTACCGAAAAACCAGTAAACAGGTTCGCCGCATCGATTCCTCGGGACGGCCGGGCCCGTTTATCTCGGTTCGACGATCAGCTTCATGGCCGTGCGATCCTCTCCGTCGATGACGATGTCGGTAAACGCGGGGATACAAATCAGATCCATGCCGCTCGGAGCGACAAAACCGCGTGCAATGGCGACGGCCTTGATCGCCTGGTTGATCGCCCCGGCTCCGATCGCCTGCAGTTCCGCCGATCCCCGTTCCCGGAGCACCCCCGCCAACGCGCCGGCGACGGAATTCGGATTCGACTTGGCTGAAACCTTTAATACTTCCATAGTCACGTAAAACCTCCCCGGGATCGATGGATAAGAATCCGATATA
This sequence comes from Candidatus Reconcilbacillus cellulovorans, assembly GCA_002507565.1. Taxonomy (GTDB): domain Bacteria; phylum Bacillota; class Bacilli; order Paenibacillales; family Reconciliibacillaceae; genus Reconciliibacillus; species Reconciliibacillus cellulovorans. The sequence continues at coordinate 2,837 of MOXJ01000022.1, read as the reverse complement.
GATACATATTCGGACAATCCCGCAAAAATTCCTGCTGCCTCGGGGCGCACTTTTCGAAAAATTACAAAACGTTAACGCTTACACGTTTATACGTTCCACCACTCGTCTTCGTGGATCCGCAGCAACTCGATTTTGATCGAACATCCCGTTTCGTCGTCCAGTTCGGCAAACAAGGCGTGAAAGTGCCATTTTCCTTCTGCTGCGGCAAGTCGCGTCGGAAGCTGTGTTCGAAACTTGCGGAGCACCGCCTCGCGATCCATACCGATCACACCGTCGGCGGCGCCGACCATGCCGACGTCGGTGACATAACCGGTTCCGCCAGGCAAAATACGATGGTCGTTCGTCTGCACATGCGTATGCGTCCCGACGACGAGCGAGACGCGGCCGGCCACGTGCCATCCGAACGCGATTTTTTCCGAGGTCGCTTCGGCATGAAAATCGATCAGGCGAAATTTATATTTTTTTCCTTTTTCAATAAGTTCGTCGGCTTTTCGGAACGGACAGTCGATCGAGGGAAGAAACGTTCTTCCCTGCAGATTGATCAAAAACAGTTCGTATCCGCCCGCACGGACGACGGTACAGCCCCGCCCCGGCGTTCCTTCCGGATAATTGGCGGGGCGGACGACCCGTTCTTCCGCCTCGATCCATTCGAAAATGTCTTTATTGTCCCAAGCATGGTTGCCGAGCGTGATGGCATGAACGCCGGCTTCCGTCAATTCCTTGACGACGGCCGCGGTAATGCCCTTGCCGCCCGCGGCGTTTTCGCCGTTGGCGACGATGACGTGCGGATCGTACTTTTGCCGCAGACGCGGAAGAACGGTTTTGACCGCGTGCCGACCGACGCTTCCGACGATGTCGCCGAGAAACAGGATTCGAATGGTCGCATCCCCCTTGTTTAAAGACGGAAAGTGGCCTGCCGGCCACTTTCCGTACGCTCGATTATTTCGCATATTCGACGGCGCGCGTCTCGCGGATGACCGTCACCTTGATCTGGCCGGGATAGTCGACTTCTTGCTCGATTTTTTTGCTGATCTCCCGCGCCAGACGATAAGCTTCGGCATCGTCGATCTTGTCGGGCTGAACGATGACGCGCACTTCCCGGCCCGCCTGGATGGCGTAAGACTTTTCGACGCCCTCGAACGACTCGCTGATCGCTTCTAGTTTCTCGAGCCGCTTGATGTACGCCTCCAACGTCTCCCTCCGGGCGCCAGGTCGGGCTGCGGACAATGCGTCGGCCGCCGCGACTAAGACCGAAATGATGGACGTCGGTTCGCAATCGCCGTGGTGGGAGGCGATGCTGTTAACGACCACCGGATGTTCGCGGTACTTCTTGGCCAGCTCGACGCCGATTTCGACATGAGACCCTTCCACTTCGTGATCCAGCGCCTTACCGATGTCGTGAAGAAGGCCGGCGCGTTTCGCCAACGCCACGTCTTCGCCCAACTCCCCGGCCATCAATCCGGCCAGAAACGCAACTTCAATCGAATGTTTCAACACGTTCTGCCCGTAACTCGTCCTGAATTTCAAGCGTCCCAGAATTTTGATCAAGTCGGGATGAAGCCCGTGAACGCCCGTTTCAAAGGCAGCTTGTTCGCCGTATTCACGAATCCGTTCGTCCACTTCCCGGCGCGACCGTTCCACCATTTCCTCGATGCGGGCCGGATGGATTCTTCCATCTGCTACCAGCTTTTCAAGCGAGTGGCGGGCAATTTCACGGCGGATCGGGTCAAACCCTGAAAGGATGACCGCCTCCGGCGTGTCGTCGATGATCAGGTCGACGCCGGTCAACGTCTCGAGCGCTCGGATGTTGCGCCCTTCCCGACCGATGATGCGCCCTTTCATTTCCTCGTTCGGCAGCGTCACGACGGACACCGTCGTTTCGGCGACGTGATCGGCCGCACAACGCTGAATGGCAAGCGTAATGATCTCTTTCGCGCGCCTGTCGGCCTCTTCTCGTGCCTGCGTCTCGATGTCCTTGATCAGCTGGGCCGCTTCCTGGCGCACTTCTTTCTCGACCATCGACAAAATCGTCTGTTTTGCCTCTTCCGTTGTAAGCCCGGAAATGCGTTCAAGTTCCGCGACTTGTTGTTCGTAAAGCTTTTGGACTTGAACCTGAATTTCCTCGATTTTCTTTTCTTTAGCGGCCAGCTGTTCTTCCTTGCGCTCCAGCGATTCCAGTTTGCGGTCCAACGTCTCTTCCTTCTGCAACAGCCGGCGTTCCAAACGTTGAACTTCGTTTCGGCGTTCGCGGATATCGCGTTCGGCTTCGGTCCGGAATCGATGAATTTCGTCTTTGGCTTCCAGAACCGCTTCCTTTTTCAGCGCTTCCGCTTTCTTGCGGGCATCTTCGATAATCTGCGCGGCTTCACGCTCCGAACGCCCGATCTTAACCTCGATCAGCATCCTGCGAACCGAATATCCGATCCCGGCTCCGACACCGAGACCGACCACGAGAGCCATCGCCATGCCTAACCAGTCCATGGAGTCACCTCCCTTATCCGCTTGAAAGGGGGTGAGCTCGGGCATGCGTTTCCATACGTTCGTTGGCGAAATACGTCGGACTGTCCGATCGGCCTCTTCACCGGACGTCCGGCGCCGGAGCGCCGCGCGCCTGTCGCCGGTCCCGCCCCGCCCGTGATCGCCATCGGCGGTCCGGCGCATGCGACATCGTGCGCTAGTCGATATACAAAGATATTGTAGCGGCGACAAAAGCGGCTTGTCAAGCAAACGGCAGGTCTTGTCCGTGTCAAGACTCGGTAGGAGGAGAGACCTCAGCATCCCATTTAGGCCATCGTCACAGGACTCCGGACGATCTCCCGCAGCCCATACTGGACCCA
>MOXJ01000021.1 GCA_002507565.1 Candidatus Reconcilbacillus cellulovorans | reverse complement strand
TGTCGGCCAGTTCGGCGTTCGTGATCCGGATGCGGTCCGCACCGTGCATGTTGGCCAACCGGATCAGGGCCGAACAGAGTGCGCCCGTTTTGCCGTACAGGATCGCGTCGCGATATTTCGTCCGCATCAACCGGTTCATGTATCCCGACCACCGTGCGAACTCGACGGCCAGATCGCCGAAACAGGCGAGCAGGCCGTCGAGTTTTTCTTGACGGATCCAAAGAAGGCTCGTCGGTTCGGTCGTTCGTGCGGACGTATCGTGCGGCGCGCCGTCGAACGGGTCGAACTTGCCGAACAGATCGCCGGGATAATAGAGCGAAAGGGTGATTTCCCGGCCGTCTTCGGAAAGCAGCGTTTCCTTGACTTTTCCCGCCAGGACGAAAAAGAGTCCCGTCGGGCGTTCGCCTTCCCGGAACAGCACGGATTGTTCCGGCAAGGCCGCCGGTTCGCCGTTTTCCCGCAGAAGCCGCAGGCTCGCTTCCGAAAAACAGAACGTGTTCGCCGGTCCGACGATCGCTGCTTTCATCGCATGTCCAGTCCTTTTTGCGCGTCTGGGTACCCATTCTCATCATACGCGATCGGCGGAGCCTCAAGTGTGACGGATGTCACACCTCCTTCAGCCGCTTGCGGCTCTGCCAATCCCAGCGGCGCGCGCGGCTCCAGAAATTGTGCTCGCCTCGGTAAAACCCGTCCTGGTCCGCCCGCAGTCTTTTTCGCGCGATCATTTTGACGTAGCCGATGACGCGGCTGAACGTCGCGATGTCGTCGCTTTCGCAGGCCGGACAGTTCGCAACGCGGACGCCGTCTTCGGCGGGAAACCGCCGGCCGCACGCCAGACAGGCGGCAAGCGTCGGCGAATTGATGGACAATGATGTACACCCCCTTGGCGTTTGGTGAAAGAAGGCCGGATGCTTGTGCCTTTTGAGCAAACTCCTTTGGGCAGCAATCGCGGTTGAACGCGAAAAAGGTCGGGAACAACTCGCGGTATCAATAACATAATATGTTGTGCCGACATTGTCACACCACACGGATTTGCATGTGATTTTTATCACAAAACTGGTTCGTCCAGACGCGCTATGCTGAAGATACAAGCGAGGTGACTGAAAACATGCAGAAATTGTGTTCGTAGGCGGACGTGTCGGACGGTGGACGCGTGTGAAAAGACGTTTATCGCCAGCGGTGGCAGCACGACAAAGTCGTTCGGTCGACACACGGCTTTTACTAGGCATGTTCAGCGATTTGACGGACTATCGGCGGGGCGAAAGGAGGGCTGAACCGCGATGATCCGGGTGCGGCGCATGCGGATGGGCGACGACCGCGTTTACCTCGTCGTCGGCGGGGACGCGCACATCGGCGCGGTGGCGACGGCGTACTGGGACGGCGCGGCGGTGAAGGTGAAAAAAACGGTGCTTCCCGGCCATCGGGAGGGACCGCTGGCCGAAATGTTCGCCGAGCGCGTCGCCCGGCGGTTCCGCTGCACGGTGACGGTGATGATGGGCATTCACGTCGACGGGGCGAGCCGCGACGACATCCGGCGGATCGAGGAGGAAGTCGTGCGGAGAATCGAACGCGTGTGCGGACGGGAGGACGTGCGCCGGTGGGTACCTTTTATGACGTGATGCGCGGGTTGAAAGGGATGCCGTTCGAGGAGGCGTGGCGTTCGGCGGGCGTGCCGGACGTGGAGCGGGTGTTGCGGAAAACGTTGCGGAAAACGGACCCGGACGCGGCGGATTTTCTCGTCTTGCTGTCGCCGGCGGCGTCGATTTGCCTGGAAGCGATGGAAGAGGCGGCGGCCGAAAGGCGACGGGCTGCGTTCGGGGCGTCTGTAGCGCTGTTTTCGCCGCTTTATTTGTCCGACGCGTGCGTCAACGTCTGTTTGTATTGCGGTTTCAGAGCCGACAACCGGTTTCCGAGGAAAACATTGTCTGAAGACGAGATCGCCGCGGAAGCGGACGCGATCCGCGCAAGCGGCATCCGGCGCGTGCTCGCGGTGACGGGCGATTCACCGCGGGCGTCCGGCGTCGGTTATTTGAAAAGGGCCGCCGGGCTGCTTGCGCGCCGGTTCGATTCGGTCGCCGTCGAGGTGCAGGCGCTCGATGTCGGCGATTACGCGGAGTTGGCCGCTTCGGGCGTCGACGGCGTCACGGTGCATCAGGAAGTGTACGATGAACCGACTTATCGGTCGGTTCACGCCAAAGGGCCGAAACGCCGCTATCGCTATCGGCTCGAGGCGCCGGAAAGGGCCTGTACGGCCGGGATGCGGCGCGTGACGGTCGGCGCCCTGCTCGGGCTGGCCGACTGGCGGAAAGAAATTTTTTTCGCCGGCATGCACGCGCGGTATTTGCGCGATCGTTTTCCCGGCGTCCGCGTCGGCGTCGCGTTTCCCCGCGTTTGCCCGCATCCGGGCGGGTGGAAGGCGCCCTGTCCGGTCGGCGAACGGGAGCTGGTGCAGGCGATGCTTGCGGTGCGGCTGTTTTTGCCCGACGCGGTGATTGTGCTGTCGACGCGGGAGCGGGCCGAGCTGCGCGACCGGATGGTCCGCTCGGCGGCGACGGATTTGTCGGCCGGTTCTTCGACGGAGGTCGGCGGTTACGCGGGCGAAAGGGTCGGGCGAGTTCCCCAGTTTGAGATCGTCGACCGGCGCAGGGTGGAGGAGATTCGGGCCGCGTTGATCGCGGCGGGGATGGATCCGATATGAAGCGTGTAGCGCGTCGGCGGCGAATCCGGGCGCGGATGCCGTGCGGAGCGGGCGTTTTGAAGATTTCTTCGGACGCCCGCACCGCTGGTTTTTGAAAGGCGCGAAAACCGGCGGCCGGTCACGGCGACAGGCCGTAGGCGCGGGCCAGTTCCGCCTTTTCCTCCGCGTTCAGGAGTCGTTCCGCCATCGGAAAAAGGACGTTTTCTTCTTTCATGAAATGTTCGGTCAAAATCGCATGCGCCCTTAACGCGTGTGAGGCGATTTCCCCGGCGCGCGCGGCGGACGCCGGCCGCGGTTCCCGTTCGGCGGCTTCGAGGAACGTTTTCAGCAGTTGCTTGGCGGTTTCGTGTTCGTATTCCATGACGGCGATCGGGCCGCCTTCGCGGCCGATGTAGCGGGCCATCATCGGAAACAAATGGTCTTCTTCCCGCGCGGAGTGCGGGTCGAGTTCGGCAACGAATGCTGCGACGCGCGCGCGGAGGTCGGCGAGCCTGTCGGCGGCGTCGGCCGTCCCGGCGGGATCGGCGGATGCGGCTCCGGCGGTGATCGTTTCGGCCAGGCGCGCGAAATCGTCCATTTGTTGCCGCAGCGGGCCGTGTTCGCGCTTCAGAAGAGCAAGGGGTTCGCAAAGCGACGTGTTCGGGTCGGCGAATCCGTACATGGCGATCGCTCCTTCGTCGTAGGATTTATCCGTAAATGGCGCCGGCGAAAACAGAGACGAGAACGGAGTAAGCGATTTCCAACATGCCGGTCTGTTTGACGGTCAGCCGCGTGCGCGGCGTCCAGGCGGCGCGGACGAGCAGGACGACGAGCGGCGGCAGCATGCCGGGCGGAAACCAGACGGCGGCGACGGCGACGACGGCCGCGTGATAGGCGACGGACAGCCGGTAGAACCGCCGGTTGTGCCGCTCGCGGATGATCGTTTTGACGAAAAACACGGTGCCGGCAAAATACAGGACGCTCAGCCCGAACAGTTCGCCGGCGAGCGGCCAGTCGCGCCCGCCGCCGGCGTCGTAGGCGACGAAGACGATCAGGCTGAACTGGACGACGGCCGCGATGTCGTTCCAGAAGGCGCGCTCCCGGTTTTTGGCGGCATAAGCGACATTGACGAGAAAAAGCGGTGCGAACGCCGGAAGCCAGCGCGCCAGGTCGGGCCGGACGGCTGCAAGCGCGGAGCCCGACGCCGCCAGCAGTGCCGCATACACGAACGTCGGACGGCCGTAAAGCGATTTTTTCCCCGTGCGAACCCATTGAAGCAGTGGATACGAGAGCAGATAGGCCGACAGCCAGACGGCGAACAGGAGTGCGTGTACCGGTTTCGGGCCTGAAGCAATCATGCCGAACCAGAACGGGACGGCGAGCATCGCCCAGGCGCCGTGCTGTTTGGGCACGTAGGCGCGGCGGGAGGCGCTCATGGTGTGTCACTGCCCAAAGCCGGCGGCCGGGCCTTCTGGGCTGCGGTCGTATCGTCTGCGGCGCGGGCGTTCGGGGACGCGTGGGGATGTCTGGATGCGAAGGAGCCTCCCGATCCACCGGCAGCCGTGTGGCCATCCGTGCGGATGCCGGCCGCCGCAAGAACGCGCGGAAACAGCACGTTGTTTTCCAGGTGGACATGTTCGTGCATGTCCGCTTCCAGCCGGTCCAGCCGGGCGAAGGTGTCGGCGTACGTGCGGCAGGCGTCGGCCGGCAGCTGATAATCGCGGGTAATGTCGCGCATTTCGGCAAGTTTGCGGCCGGCGTTTTCGTGGTCGCGTTCCAGTTCGTCGATCAGACGGGCGGCTTCCGCATACAGTGCGGCGTCGCCGGAAGACTCGGCGCGGCGGACGAGCGGAAAGAGCCGTTTTTCTTCGGTGAACAGATGCTGTTCGAGATCCGCCTTCAACTCGTGAAACGTCCGGTGCAGCTCTGCGAGTTCAGGATGAGCGTCGCCGTGGACTCGCAAGAGTTTCGTGACCGCCGCGGCGAGTTCCGGAAGTTCATGTTCCAAGTACGCGTGATGTCGGCGAACGATATGGTCGACGAGGCAAGAAAGCGGTTCTGTCCGCCAGTCGGCCTGCCGTCCGTCTTCGGGCGAAGTTGCCTCCGACAGAAGGCGGTTCAGTTCGTCGAGGAACGGTTGGACGTCGAGGCCGCGCTTCTGCAAGGCTTCGCCGAGCGTTTTTTTACCGCCGCAGCAATAGTCGATGCGGGCTTCGCGAAATACGGCGGCCGCTTCCGGCAAGCGCGCGACGATATCGCCGACGGTGTCGGCTGCAGTGAACGGTTTGCGCCCGGTCGGGTCATCCGGCCGGTTAGGCGGGGGAGTGATCGGGTTCGGCATGGGAAGTCCTCCTTTCTCGTCTGGTCTTCAGTATAAACGTTTCGGGAAAGGAGGGTTGTGATCGGGATCACAAGTGGGGGCGTTCGTAACGCGTCGATGTCGATGAAAATGAAACCCAAAAAACGAACGGCACGGAGCTTCTTTGCAACTCCGTGCCGTTCGTCATGCTGATGAGAGGGATCGAACCTCCGACCTACGCATTACGAGTGCGTTGCTCTACCAGCTGAGCTACATCAGCATGTATCTGTGCGGTCGAACTCTTACGACCGCGTCCGCCTTTTCATTATAACCGGGTCGGGCGCGTTTGTAAAGACCCCGCAGTCGCTTTGCATTCAAAATCATTCCGGTCGATCACGGGTTGCCTTTCCGCCCGTCGTTCAACCGCCGCACTTCGTCGATCGACAACTCCGTCAGCTCCGCCACCTCTTCCGCCGACCTCCCGCGCGACAACAGCTTCTTCGCCAACGCACGCTTCTCCTCTTGATGTACCTGCGGTCGTGGCGGGATTGGGGGCGGTCGACGACGGAAAACGGCGGCCGCCGGCGAACAAAAAGCACCGTCCGGCGCGGGTCCATTCTTTTCGGTTCCGGCAAGGAATGCGAAGATAAGAGAACGCGAAGATAAGACCGTCGCCGAACGGTGCTTCCGTTCACAACATTTATGAATTAAGGATTAAGGCTGCAGATGTACGATTTCCCATTTGCCCGGTTCCAACTTTTCAAGCCGGCGCGCGATCGTCCACCGGTGACACAGCCGGGGATCGCGCTCGAAACAGACCAGGCAGGCGGTCTCGCCTTCGACGATCCGGGAAAGCTCCCGCAATGCGTCTTCCTGGTCGTCGAGGTATGCCTCAAACCGGTGCATGAAGGCGTCGACGTCGCGGTCTTGATGGTACCGACGGCGCATGTCCGGCGGCGTCCCGAGCTGCGGCAGATGGACGTAGCGGATGCCCTGCGCGGCGAGCAACGATTGCAGGGTGTTTTTGGAAAAGCCTTTTTTCCGGCTGGCCGTCCGTTCCCGCACATCGACGACGAGCGTCACGCCGGCGGAGCGGAGGCGGGCGATCCACGCTTCGACGTTTTCACCCTCATAGCCGGTCGTCAGCAGACGCACGGAGGGACACCTCTTTTTTCGGATGATGGCGTTCGGTTTCAGTTTAGCGGAGAACCGTCCGCATCGGCAAGACGGTCGTGAAGCCGTCCGTTTTGGACCGGATTCCGCGATTCTGGTACAATCGGAATCGGTGCCGAAAATTTGCACCGGCACAGGGCCGCATGCTTCGGGCAAAGATGCGATGCGCCGGAAACACGACGGCGAAGAAAAGGGGTGGGGGCGTTGGCTGCGACCGATACGGCGACGGCCGTCATCGAGGCCGAAGGGCTGGTCAAGCGGTACGGCGATCTGCGCGCGGTCGACGGGGTGTCGTTCGCCGTGCGGCCGGGGGAAGTGTTCGGGCTGCTCGGCCCGAACGGCGCGGGCAAAACGACGACGATGGAAATGCTGGAAGGTCTGCGCACGCCTGACGAAGGAACGGCGCGCATCGCTGGATTCGATGTCCGCCGCGATTTGCGCCGGGTCAAAGAGGTGATCGGCGTTCAGCTTCAGCTGACGTCGCTGTTCGAATTGTTGACGGTCGAAGAAATCGTGCGGCTGTACGCCAGTTTTTACCGGAAAGCGGTGCCGATCGGGCCGCTTTTGGAAGACGTCATGCTGACGGAGAAACGGCGCGACCGCGTCAAACATTTGTCGGGCGGGCAGAAGCAGCGGTTGGCGATCGCGCTGGCGCTCGTCAACGACCCGGCCGTCGTGTTTCTCGACGAGCCGACGACCGGTCTTGATCCGCAGGCGAGGCGTTCGCTGTGGGACATCATCCGGAGGCTGAAGGAACGCGGCAAGACGGTCGTGCTGTCGACGCATTACATGGACGAAGCCGAGGCGCTGTGCGACCGGATTTGTCTGATGGACCGCGGCCGCGTCATCGCGCTCGATACGCCGCGCGCGCTCGTGCGCATGTTGCGGTTCGACAGCGCCGTCGAGTTCCGGCTGCCGGCCGGGGAAGCCGTTGCGGAGACGGAAGCGTCCGCGGAGGAGCATCTTGCGCGGATCGACGGCGTAACGCGAGTCATCCGACGCGACGGCCTGTTCGTGCTCTACACCGATCGGTTGGAGGAGACGCTGGCGGCGCTCGTCCGCTGGAGCGCGGAAAACGGCTTTGCGCTCCGCGAACTGGCGACGCGGACGGCGACGCTGGAAGACGTTTTTCTTCATTTGACCGGAAGGGGGCTGCGGGAACCGTGAGGGCATATTGGCAGCTGACGCTGGCGCAGCTCCGGTTGTTCGTCCGCAACCGACAGGTGTTGTTCTGGTCGTTGTTTTTTCCGCTTTTGTTTATGGGCGTATTCGGTGCGTTCATGGGCGACGGCGGCGTCCGGATCGAAGGGCTCCTGGTCGACGAGGACCGGACGGACGCGTCGAAGCAGGTGGCGGAAGCGTTGAGCCGGTATCCTTCACTTAAGCTCAAGCCGGCGTCCGACCGCGCGGAGGCGGAAAAGGCGGTCAGGCGCGGCGACGCGCAGCTCGTCGTCGTCGTGCCGTCGGGGTACGGCGCCGCTTTGGAACAGGCATTACGGGGAAAAAGCTCGGGGCCGGCGCAGCTCCTTATTTTGTATGACGAAACCAATCAAAACGTGTCGCAACTGGCGATCGCGGCCGTCGGCCAGGCGGTCGACGGGATCAGCAAGGCGGCGACCGGCTACCGCCCGGCGGTCGTCGTCCGGCCGGAAGGCGTGCGGGCGGTGCGCGTGCGCTACATCGACTTTCTCGTTCCCGGTATCGTCGCCATGATGATCATGTCGAACAACATCAACGGCGTCGCGGGGCAGATCGCGTCGTGGCGGGAGCGCGGCGTCCTGCGCCGCATGCGGAGTACGCCGCTGTCGGCCGAGACGTTCATATCGGCGCAAATCACGGCCAGGCTGTTGTTGAACGGCGTGCAGGCCGTCGTCGTGCTGCTCTTGGGCCGGCTCGTATTCGGCACGGAAGTGCGCGGGTCGTGGGCGACGGTATTGTTTTACGTCGTGCTCGGCACGCTGACGTTTATGGCCATCGGGTTCATCATCGCGGGGGTCGCGAAAACGCCGGAAAGCGCCGGGCCGATCGCCGGCGTGGTGTCACTCCCGATGATGTTTCTCGGCGGCGTGTTTTTCCCGGTCAGCGACATGCCGGAATGGTTCCAACCGGTCGTGAACGCGCTGCCGCTTGCTCCGCTGGCGACGGCGCTGCGGGAAGTGATGAACGTCGGCGCCGGTCTGGGGGACACGTGGCGGGAAGCGGCGCTGCTCGGGTGCTGGCTGCTCGTTTCATTTGCAGTCGCCGGCAGGACGTTCCGATGGGAGTGAAGGAGGGGGTGGCGGCCGGTATGTCGCTGTCCACGGTGATCAAACCGAACATCGTCGTACTGGACGGTTTTGCGCTGAATCCAGGCGACTTGTCGTGGAAACGGCTGGCCGATCTCGGTCGTTTGACCGTTTACGACCGAACGCCGGCGGACCGGATCGTCGAGCGCGCGAAAGAGGCCGACGTGGTGTTGACCAACAAGACGCCGCTTTCGGCGGAAACGTTGGCGCATCTGCCGCGGCTGAAATTTGTCGGCGTCCTGGCGACGGGTTACGACGTCGTCGACGTGCGCGCCGCGGCGGCGCGCGGTGTGCCGGTCGCGAACGTGCCGGATTACGGGACGGCGTCGGTCGCGCAGGCGACGTTCGCCCTCTTGTTAGAGCTCGTCAACCGCGTCGGGTTGCACGACGCTGCGGTCCGGTCGGGCGAGTGGACGCGCGGGCCGGACTGGTGTCTGATGAAGGCGCCGCTCGTCGAGCTGGAAGGAAAAACGATGGGCATCGTCGGCTTCGGCCGGATTGGCAGGCGCGTCGCGGCGATCGCCGAAGCGTTCGGCATGCGGGTGATCGCGGCTGCACGGGAATCGTCGCGTCCGGCCGTCCGTTCCGGATCGGAGGATCGCGGCATCGACGGCGGCCAAGAAGCGATCGGCCGGAGCGGAACAGATATCGGCCCTTGTGTGTTGCGCGTTCCGCTGGACGAGCTGTTGGCCGAGTCGGACGTCGTCAGCCTGCATTGCCCGCTGACGTCGGAGACGCGCGGGCTGATCGACGCGGACCGACTGGAGCGCATGAAGCCGACGGCATACTTGATCAATACGGCGCGGGGAGCGCTCGTGAACGAACGGGATCTGGCCGCAGCGTTGCACGAAGGCCGGATCGCCGGCGCGGGCCTCGACGTGCTTTCGGTCGAACCGCCTGGTCCCGATCATCCGCTTCTGAACGCGCCGCGTTGCGTCGTGACGCCGCATGTCGCCTGGGCGACGCGTGAGGCGCGCCGGCGTCTGATGGACGCGGCGGCCGCGAACGTCGAGGCGTTTTTAGCGGGAAGGCCGACGAATGTCGTCAACGCAGCGCTCATTTCCCGGGAAATCGACGGCGTTTGCGGCTGAGAGACTGAAAGGGAGTGGGATGATGCGTGTCCGTCGTGTTGGAAAACTTGCGGCGCGGCTGATCGTTTTCGCCGTTCTTGCGCTTGTCGTTTCCGGATGCGGAGTTTCGCCCTTTGCGGGGAAAACCGGCTCCGCTCCGAAAGGAGCGGCCGTTTGCCCGGACGGTTCGAAGCCTTTAACGAGCTTCGAGGAAGTCGCCGACTATATCCGTCGGTACGGACGGTTGCCGGACAATTTCATCACGAAAGCCGAAGCGCGGCGTCTCGGCTGGGACCCGGCGAAAGGCAACCTGCACGAGGTGGCGCCGTGCAAAAGCATCGGCGGCGACGTGTTTGAAAACCGCGAGCGGAAGCTGCCGGATAAGCCCGGGCGCATCTGGTACGAGGCGGACATCGATTACCGCGGAGGGCCGCGCGGACCGAAGAGGATCGTGTTTTCAAACGACGGACTGATTTACAAAACGACTGACCATTACCAAACGTTTGAGCCGATGGCGGGCTTCGAAAACAGTGGCGCGGCGGGCGCATCGACCGGCGGCGACTCAGGAGGCGGCGGCGAAAGGAGCGTCGAGCGGCGATGAAGCGCGTCGTCATCGACGGCCGGACGATCGCGGGCGAAGACGATTTGCACGACTTGCTGGCGCGCGAACTCGGTTTCCCCGATTATTACGGCCGCAATCTCGACGCACTGTGGGACGGTCTGACGGGATGGGCGCCGATGCCGCTCGAAATCGTCTGGACGCACGTTGAGGCGTCGCGGCGGGCGCTCGGCGGGCGGCTGGACGCGTGGCTGGAGCTGTTTCGCGACGCGGAAGCGCGGATCGATGGATTTCGATTCATCGCTGCGGACGGCACGACATGACGGGAAGCGGTTGCGGCCTTAGCCGGACGGCGTTCGATCCGTTTTTCAGCGTCCGACCGGCGCGCGCGCCAGCCGCAAGGCGTTGAGCGTGACGAGCAGCGTCGCGCCCATGTCGGCGACGACGGCGAGCCACATGGTCAGGCGACCGAACGGCGCCAGCGCGAAGGCAGCGGCCTTGAGTCCAAGCGCCAGCGCGACGTTTTGGCGGATGACGCGGACCGTTCTTCGGCCGAGCCGCACGAGGGCTGCCGCGGCGGTCAGGTCGTCGTCCGCCAGCACGATGTCGGCGGCTTCCGCCGCGAGGTCCGCGCCACCACGACCCATGGCGACGCCGATGTCCGCCGAGGCGAGCGCCGGTGCGTCGTTGACGCCGTCGCCGACCATCATCACCGGGCCGTCTGCGCGCCATTCGCCGACCAGGCGAAGTTTGTCGGCCGGCAGGAGTTCTGCGCGGACATCGTCGACGCCGAGACTGCGGGCCAGCGACAGCGCCGCCTGCCGGTTGTCGCCGGTCAATACGGCGATACGGCCGACGCCAGCCTTTCGCAGTTCTTCGATTGCGCGGTGGCTTTCCGGACGGACGCGGTCGGAAATGCCGAGCGCCATCCAAACGTTCTGTCCGTCGCCGAACAGCACTACCGACATTTTTTCGCGCTCGAACCGGTCGATTCGGGCGCGCACGTCGTCCGGGATCGGGCCGTTTTCTTCAAACAGCCGGACATGGCCGACGAGGCAGCGGACGCCGTCCGCGACGGCGACGACGCCCCGGCCGGGGACGGACGTTACCTGTTCGACGTGTAAAGGTGCGGCCGAAAGGGGAGCGATGTATTCGGCGGCTTTGCGGGCGATCGCGTCGGCCAGCGGATGACCGGCGTCGCGCTCGATGGATTCCAGTATTCTCCAACACGTCTCTGCGTCGGGCCCGCCGAAATGCGCCCACTCGACGACTTCCGGGTACCCTTGCGTCAGTGTGCCGGTCTTGTCGAAAACGACCGTCCGTACGCGGGCAAGCGTCTCCAGATGTTTGCCGGCTTTGATGAATACGCCGTCGCGTGCCGCCCGGCCGAGCGCCGAGACGACCGCCACCGGCGTCGACAGCACGAGCGCGCATGGGCAGGCGACGACGAGTAGCACCAGTCCGCGGTAAAGCCACTCCGTCCACAATCCGCCGAAAGCGATCGGAGGAACGAAGGCGACAAGCGCGGACGTCGCGACGACGACGGGCGTGTAAACGGTGGCGAACGATTCGATCAACGTCTGCACGGGCGGCTTGTCCGCCTGTGCGCGCTCGACGAGCCGGACGATGCCGGCCACGACGGATTCGTCCGGCCGTTTGGTTGCCTCGATCTCCAGCCGACCGTCCAGGTTGACCGTGCCCGCATAGACGGAATCGCCCGGCGACTTCGGAGCGGGCGCCGATTCACCGGTCACCGCCGCTTGCAGGACGGTCGATGCTCCGGAGCGGACGACGCCGTCGACCGGAATTTTTTCACCGGGCTTCACGACGGCGATGTCGCCGGGCCGCAGGTCGTCGACCGGCACTCGGACGGTGGCGCCGTCTCGGACGACGGTCGCTTCGGCGGGCAACGATTCCGCCAGCTCACGGACGGAGCGGCGCGCCGAGCGGACCGACCACGATTCCAGCGCTTCCGCCGCAGAAAAGAGCAGCACGATCGTCGCTCCTTCCCTCCATTCTCCGATCGCGGCGGCACCCGCCACGGCCATCGTCATCAGGGCGTTCATGTTAAAACGCAGCCGCATAAGGCTGCGGACGCCGCGGGCGAGCATCGCGCCGCCGCCGACGGCGATCGCCAACGCGAGCGGAATAGCGGCCGCAGCCGACGATTCGCCGCGCCATTCGCCAAGGGTCCAACCGACGGCCAAAAACATGGCGGCGACGGCCGGCCGCAGCCAGACGCGAACGCCGGCCGCCCTCGGACGGTCCGACCGGCGATCACCGTTTGTTTGCTGCGGGTTCAGCCGCAACCCGTCGGACGCCGCAACACGCGCCAGATCTTCGATCGAGGCGGTGCCTTCGACCGTCAGCGTCGCCGCGGCGAAATCGACGTGCGCGCGGACGACGCCCGGCAAAGCGTTGACGCGCTGTTCGAACTTGGCAGCACACCCCGCGCAGTCGAGCCCGCCGATGCGATAGACCGTCTTCATGGCAGGATGGCCTCCGCGCCGTGTTCCACTGCGGTGCTCAAAAAATCGCGGACGTGGTCGTCCTGCAGCGAATAATAGACCGTTTTGCCCGCCTTGCGCGATTTGACCAGTCCGGACTGCCGCAACACCCGCAAATGATGCGAGGCGTTGGCGACCGTCGTGCCGACGGCCGACGCAAGGTCGCAGACGCACAGTTCACGTTCGCCGCATAGTGCGATCGCCATTTTCAGGCGCGTTTCGTCGGACAACGCCTTGAAAAATTCCGCGACACGCAGGGCGTCGACCGTCGCCAGCCGCGTTCGCACGCGCGCTACCGTTTCGGGCTCCGCGGTGAAAACTTCGCAAACGTCGTGGTCGGCGCATGTTTTTATCGGATGCATCGGACCGGTTCCGCCTCCGTTCACTCAAACGTTCGTTTGAATATTAGAATAAGCGAACCTCCGGCTCTCGTCAACTCCCTCTTTCCAGCTCCGCCGCGAACCGGACGACGGCCAACGCCGCGAGATGCGCTGGATAAAACGACCGCCACAACCAGAGCGGCACCGCCGGCCGACGGTTGTCGGCGATTGTCGCCGGACCGAAGGCTAACAGGATCGTCGGCACGAGGCTCCATAGCTGCAGTACCCACGATTTGGCGACCAACGCAACAAGGTTAAGCGCCGCATGTGCCGCAACGGTCGCGTACGGTCGCCCCGCTCCGTAGCGGTAAATCAGGATGAGCGACAAACCGTACGCGCCGTAGTCGAACCGCAGTGCCTCGAGCAAAACGCCCACCGCGGCGAACATCGGCCATTTCCAGAACGGTTTGCCGGCGCGGTCGAACCGGTCGGCCGCCGCCATTGCCAGCAGCCCGGCCAGCAATGTACCGACCGTGTTGACGCCCATGATGCGAAACGCCGCCATGTAGGGAAGCTGGGCCGCCAGGCCGATCAAGGCGAGCCGGGCGGCATACCGTCGAAACGAGCGCGTTCGGGCATATCCCTGAACGATCGAATAGGCATAGACCGGAAACGCCAGCCGGCCGACGATGCGCCAGGCCGGCTCGTCCGGAAAGAAAACAAGGCCGACATGATCGACGAGCATGGACAGCATGGCCGCCCACCGCATGCGTTTTCACCCCCGCGAAACGACGGCTCTTGTCTGAAACCATAGCATGTCCGCGAACCTTTGGAAAGTTTCCCGATTACAATTGTTTATAAAAGGAGGTGTCGTTCGTGCTGGTGGTTGTCGATCCTGGACACGGCGGAGCGGATCCGGGGGCGGTGTCTGCCGCTCTGCGGGAAAAAGACTTGACGCTCGCCGTTGCGCTTGCCGTCGCGCGCGAATTGTCGCTTTTCAGAGCAGCCGTTCGGCTGACGCGTCAAACGGATGCGGCCGTTTCTCTGGCAGATCGGGTCGAAATGGCGAACGCGGCCGGTGCAGATTTGTTTTTGAGCGTCCACATCAACGCAGGGGGCGGTACCGGCTTCGAATCCTACGTGCACCCGTCCGCTGACGAACGGACGCGGCAGATCCGCTCGGCGGTCCATCGCAAAGTCGCCGCCGTGTTTACGGAAGCCGGGTTTCCCGACCGAGGAGAAAAACAGGCGGACCTGTACGTTTTGCGGAGGACACGCATGCCGGCCGTTCTGCTGGAATACGGTTTTATCGATCATCCCCGCGATGCTGCATTCCTTGCCGATGCGGAAGTGCAAGGACGGTTGGCGCGCGCGACGGCCGAGGGGGTCGCCGAAGCGTTCGGCTTGCCCGCCGACCCGTCGCCGCCCGCGAGTTCCGGTTCCGTCGGCGGGCCCGATTTGTCCGAATGGGCGAAAGAGGCGCGGGATTGGGCGGTTCGCTCGGGCATCTCCGACGGCGAACGGCCGAAGGATCCGGCGACGCGGGAAGAAGTGTGGGTCATGCTGCATCGTCTTGCACAAAAATCGGGCGCAAGCGGCTGACGACCCGATTTTTCTTTTCATAGGCTTTTCATTCGAAAAGTTTTGTAGTAAAATAAAGACAGCGTTCGATTTTCCGCATGAAGATGCCGCCTGTCGCAGGAATACTGCCCTGATTCGCCGCTCGCCCTTCAAAATGCCGATTTTCGGCTGTCGCCTTCGGTTGCGTTCGGGAAAATGGCATTTCTATATTGATATTTAGCAGTCACTTCGATCGAGTGCTAACAAAACGGCGTGATCGCCTGGGCACAAGTTTTCGTCAAAGAGGAGGGATGTCCCCAATGTCTCGCAAAAGGCGTGCCCGCTGGAAAAAGCGGTGGCTGCGTTCCGCGCTTGCACGCTGGGGGACATGGGTTCATTGCTGATATATCCAAACTTTGACCGCGGGAGGGTTGGTCCGATGAACGGGGTTGTCTATGTCAGCACATATGTGCCGCAGCGATGCGGTCTCGCGACGTACACGCGCGATTTGCGGGCGAGTGTGATGGCCGCGAGGGGATCGCGCGTACCCGATCCGGTCGTCCGCGTCGTTCCCGCCTCGGATATGGCGACGGCGGCGGGAGATCCTTCCGTGTGGCCGCTCGTCAAGGAAGACCGTAAGGATTACATTCGGTTGGCGGAAAAAGTCAACCGCAGCGGTGTGTCCGTCGTATCGCTGCAGCATGAGTTCGGCATTTTCGGCGGAGAAGCCGGCGAATACGTTCTGGAATTCGTCCGCAGGCTGCGCAAGCCGCTGGTGACGACGTTCCACACGGTTTTCGAGAAACCGGAAGAGCCTTACCGGAGCATTCAGGAAGAGATTGCGCACCGCAGCGACCGCATCGTCGTTATGAACCGCGAGGCAGTCCGGTTTCTGGAACGGTCGTTCGGCGTGTCGCCGGCGAAAACGGTTTTTATCCCGCACGGGACGCCGGCACCCGACGCGCGCGGCAGGGAGGCGGCCCGCAAGTCGCTCGGCTGGGACGGTCGGCGCGTGCTGATGACGTTCGGCCTGCTTTCGCGCGGTAAGGGAATCGAACTGATCCTGGATGCTCTGCCGGCCGTCGTGCGCCGAGTTCCGAACGTGCTGTACGCCATCGTCGGCCAGACCCATCCGGAAGTTTTGAAATACGAGGGCGAGTCGTACCGCGACGAATTGCGGCGCCGCATCCGCGAGCTCGGCCTTGAAGGCAGCGTCGTCATGGTCGACCGTTATGTCGAAAACGACGAATTGGTGCGGTACTTAACCGCCTGCGACATATACGTTACGCCCTATCCGGGCATGCAACAGATCACGAGCGGCACGCTCGCCTACGCCGTCGGGCTCGGGCGGCCGGTGTTGTCGACGCCCTATTGCTACGCCCGCGATTTGCTGAGAGGTTTTGAGGAAGAATTGCTCATTCCGTATGGCGACGTCGAGCGGTGGGCGGACGCGATTGCGCGCCTCTTGTCGGACGAACGCCGGCTGCGCGTGCTGGAGGCACGCATTGAGGCGATCGGTCGGACGATGAGATGGCCGGCGGTCGGCACGGCCCATGCCCGTCTGTTTGCGGAAGTCGCAGCCGATGTCGCGGCCTCGGCGGCAGGAGGGGAGCGCGTTGCGAGGGTTCAGCGTTAGTTTCCGGCACTTGTCTCGCTTGACCGACGATACCGGGGTGCTGGAACACGCGCTGGGCCGGATTCCCCGACGCGGTGAAGGGTATACGACCGACGACAACGCCAGGGCGCTCTGGGCGTGCGTGGAAGCGATCGACGCTTTCGAGGGGCGCGTCCGTCCGGACGACGCCCGGCCGTTACAGCTCGCCGACCGGTACCTTGCGTTTCTCGCTTGGGCGCAGCGGCCGGACGGCACGTTTCACAACAATTTTCGTTACGACCGGACGCCCGAACCGGAAACGCCGTCGGACGACTGTTTCGCGCGGGCGCTCTGGGCGTGCGCCGTCGCCGGCGTTCGTTTGCCGGACGAAGACAAGGCGTTCGCCGCCGCCGATGTCGTACGCCGGGCGCTTCCCCGCGTGCAGGAACTCGTCCACCCGCGCGGCTGGGCCTATGCGCTTGCCGCCTGTTGCCTGCTGCTGGAAGACGGCTGGCTGCGCGGCGCTCGGTCACCGTGGAGAAATCGGGAAGACGAGCTGTATGAACTCGTGAAACGACTCGAGGAACGGCTCATTTCCCGGTTTCGTGAATATTCCGGACCCGGCTGGGCGTGGTTCGATCCGGTCATGACGTACGGCAACGGCGTCCTGCCGTGGGCACTGTTTGCGGCGTACCGCGTAACCGGTTCGCGCGGCGCGTTGGAAACCGCACGAACCTCGCTTGATTTTCTCATTATGAAAATGACCGCACCGCAAGGGTGGATCCGGCCGATCGGCAACCGCGGATGGTGCACGCGCGAAAGCCGGGCGATGTGGGATCAGCAGCCGCTCGAGGCGATGAAGCTAGCGCTGGCGTGTTCGGCCGCCTACGACGTGTTGGAAAGGGCGTACTACAGACAGGTTGCGGAAAAGTGTCTCGACTGGTTCTACGGCGACAACGAGTTACAGACGCCGCTGGCCGATCCCGACGAAGGATCCTGTTGCGACGGGCTGACGCCGGATGGTCCGAATCGAAACCAGGGCGCGGAATCGACGATCGCCTATCTGCTGACTGAATTGATCGTTCGGAAAATGTCGGCCGGTTCGCTTAACCGACCGAGAGAGTCTGAAGCGTTCGGGAGATTGCGATGACGGTCCGCAACCGGAATTTTGCGGCGGTCATCGCGATTTTCTTTTTTTTGGCGTTCTGCCGGAACGTAGACGAGACAGGAATTCGGACGTGGCTGTCGAATGTCCTATCCGAAGGAATGTTTCGTGGCATTGGCGGCGGAAAAGAGGGGCGCTTTCGTGTTGGGTCGGTTACGGAAATACGGGCTTAACCGCATACCGGCCGTTTCGGTCGTCACGGCCGTGGCGACGCTCTTTGCCGCTTCGGCCGGCTTTTTTGCGCCGGTCCGGTCGTTGGCCGCCGAACCGCCTTCCGGATGGACGGCAGTGGGATTGTCAGCGTCGGGTTCGTGCGCCGAAACCGAGGCGACGGCCGGGGCGTTTCTCGTTCGCTATCGCCCCGGTGCCGACGGTCTTTTGCCGGAAACGGTCGAACGGCTCGAAGCGATGTCGGGCGGCAAAGTCCGCGCGCAGTCGCCGAACGCCGCGTCGGTCGGTTCGGTGTCGTTCACCGCCCCGGTACCGGCGAAACGCGTGGCAGATGTTCTGGGCGATGATCCGAACGTCGCGTTCGCTGAACCGGCCTGTCCGGTCCGGATTGCGGACGGCCCGGCCGCCGCGGGCGATCCGTATTTTCCGTATCAGTGGCAGCTTGCCGCCGTCGGTCTGCCGGACGTCTGGCCGCTCGTTTCCCGAAAGGCGCGCGCGCGGGTGACGGTGGCCGTGCTCGACACTGGCGTCGATCTGTCGCATGAGGATCTGGCGGCGGCGCTCGTGCCGGGGTACGATTTCGTGGCGAACGACCCGGTTCCGGAAGATCGGCACGGTCACGGGACGCATGTCGCCGGCGTCGTCGCGGCGGTCGCCGACAACGCGGTCGGCGTCGCCGGAGCCGCTTCCGGCGTCCGCCTGATGCCCGTCAAAGTCGTAGACGATTCCGGTCGCGGCAATACCGCCGCTCTCGTTCAAGGAATTTACTGGGCTGTCGATCACGGCGCCGACGTCATCAATCTGAGCGTCGGTTCTCCGTATCCGAGCTTGTTTCTGGAGGAAGCGATCCGGTATGCCGTCCGCCACGGTGTCGTCGTCGTCGCGGCTGCGGGCAATGGAAGCGATAGGTATCCAGAGGGAAATCCGGGAGATCTGGGTCGGCCGCCCGGCGTGCCGGACGGGAAAACGGCGGGGGCGATGGTCCGGCCGGTCGAATACCCGGCTGCGTATGTGGAGGCGATCGCCGTCGGCGCGCTCGACCGCGCGCCGGACGGAACGTGGCGGCCGGCCGATTTTTCCAACGGCGGCGACGAACTGGACGTTTCGGCGCCCGGAGTGGACGTGCTCGGTCCCGACCTGTCGTTCGGGGGCATTTCGCGTTATGCGTTCCGTTCCGGCACGTCGGCGGCTGCGCCGATCGCAAGCGGCCTTGCGGCGCTCCTGCTTGCCGCGGACTCGTCGCTCCTGCAGGCGCGGGATGAACGACGGGTTGAAGCGGTCCGCAGGCGACTGCAGGAAACGGCGCGCGACGTCGGGCCGCCGGGATTCGACCCCGATACGGGGTTCGGGCTTTTCGACGCGCGCGAGGCGTTCGGCAGGCCGTCGCTTCGGCCGGAGCCGCCGGCCGACCGGGTGGAAGGCGAAGTGCCGCTGCGCGTTTCCGTCCGGGCGTACGACGGGTCGCTCGTGGAAAACGCTTCCGGCGCCGGCGAGCTTGAAATCGTCGGCGCAAACGGCGAAACGGAACGATCGGTCGCCCGGCTGCCGTTCGTCGTCCGAAACGGAACGGCCGACGTCGTCTGGGACGCTTCCGGCGTCGATCCCGGCCGTTATCTGCTGCGTGCGCGGGCGGTCGACGGAGGATGGGTCAGCGGCTGGACGGACGTCACGGTCGTTTCCGGCAATGGGATGACGCGGCGGACGAGCGTCGAAGGCGGAAAACGCGTTCTTCGCGTCGTCTATTCGGAAAACGCTGCGGCCGGACGTCCCGACGAGGCGGGCGAACGTCTGCTTGATGCGCGCACGTTGCCCGGTGAAGCGCCGGCCGACGCCGTCGAAGTCGAATTTCCCGCTTCCTGGCGTCCGGCCGCTCAAGTTTCGCTGCGCATCCGCACGGACGAGACCGAATGGCGGTTCGGTCCCGGCGTTTTCCCGGCTGAGACGGAGGGGGGGAAGATCATCTGGCGCGCGGAGCGGGAGTCGGTCGCGCCGGCTTCGGTCGTTCCGGATGGTTTCGTTCTTTGTTCGGACGTTTGGCATGTGTTTGTGCGGGTCGACGATTCGCCGGTCGTTTCGTTCGGTGCACCCGCCGAGGCGCGCGTGGCGAACCGTTACGGCTGCGGGCGTCCGGAGCGGACGGCGGCATTTGTGCGCGCGGACGCCGAAGCGCTTGCGCCGAAAGAGGGTTGGCGTTGGGCGGGCGGCGATCGGGCGAGCGAGGGGAAATGGGCGTTCCGAACCGAAACGCCGGGTCGAATCGCCGTCATGTCCTACGTCGGCTCGTTTGCCGACATCGCCGGACATTGGGCGCGGGAAGACGTCGAGGCTTTGGCGGCGCGCATGACGGTCGGCGGAACAGGCGGCGGACGGTTCGAGCCGGATCGCGCCGTGACGAGAGCGGAGTTCGTCGCGATGCTCGTTCGGGCGTTCGGCCTGTCTGCATCCGGCGAAACCGCAGCGGGAGATACTCGTTTCATCGACGTCCCGTCCGGGGCGTGGTATGCTTCGGCTGTGAACGCGGCCGCCCGAGCGGGATGGATCGAGGGATACGGCGACGGGCGTTTCGGGCCGGGCGACCCGATGACGCGCGAGCAGATGGCGGTCGTTTTGGCGCGCGCTTTTCCCGCCGGAAAAGCCGATGCGGGCGGCGCCGACGCGAAAGAGCCGATCGTCTTGCGATTCGTCGATGCGGGCGACGTTTCCGATTGGGCGCACGATGCCGTGGCCGCGGTCGCGGCCGCGGGACGGCTGAACGGTTATCCCGACGGCCAGTTTCGGCCGCGACAGCCCGCCACGCGCGCTGAAGCGGCCGTCGTCGTCAAACGATTGGCGTCGGAGCGGAGACCGTAGCGCGGCCCCGGATACATCACGGCTGCAACAAATGCCGGTAACGACTGTAATCGATGCCGTTTTTCTCGAGATGCCGGACGAGATGACGGTGATCGCGCTTCGGCGTGGCGAGGATGTATCCTTCGATACAATGGTCGAGCGTGATGCGTTCTGCGCCGCGCTCCAGCGCGATTTGGCCGATTTTCGCGGCGATCGCGTGCCGCGCGGCGTCGCGGAACGGTTTCGGCACGGGCGATACCAGCTGTTCCAGAAACGCCTTCGTTTCGTCCGTCCACAGGTGGCGCGAACGCTCGACCGTTTCGATCTGGCGGTCGAGAATCGATTTTCCGTCCGCCTGCGGCATGAGTTTGAGAAATTTTCGGAACATGAAATAGCCGCCGATCCCCATGAAAAAGAGCAGGACGAACGGCCAGACGACGAACAGCCACTGGAGCGGTTCCGGAGTGGGCGGCATGCCGCTTCACCTCCCGGAAACATTATACCACGGGCCCGGCGGGAGGTAGAGCCGGGCCCGTGGATGAAACGGCGGACGGTCGGATCAGTTTTCGAGGAAACCTTTGTCGACGAGGAACTGACGGGCGACGTCTTCGGCTTTCAAACCTTCCGAATCGACTTTTGCGTTGAGCGTCTGCATGTCGGTTTCACTGATTCGTCCACCGAGTTCATTCAAAATTGTAAGAATTTCTGGATACCTTTCTATTACATCGTCACGTACCAGTGTTCCCGCATCGTACGGAGGAAAGAAGGATTTATCATCTTCCAGAATGACCAGGTCGAATACCCGAATTTGTCCGTCGGTCGCGTATGCGTCAATAACGTCGACTTTTTTCTCCGAGATCGAACGGTATTTCAGGCCGTGATCCATCCCGACGACGTCTTTAAACTTCATGCCGTACACCGACTGTAGGCCGGGATAGCCGTCTGGGCGGTCCATAAATTCGAATTCGCAACCAAGCACGAGCTGATCGGCCACTTTAGCCAGGTCGCTGAACGTCCTGAGATTGTATTTTTGCGCCGTTTCCTTGGTCACGGCCAAAGTATACGTGTTGTTGAACCCGTAAGGTTCCGTAAACGTTAAACCGTCGTTTTTCAGGAGTTCGCGGGCTTTTTGAAGCGTTTCCTCTGATTTTCCTGTTTTTTCCTGATAATAATTGGCGACAATCGTTCCCGTGTAGTCGGGATACAGTTGTATGTCGTTATTCCGTAGCGCTTTCCAGGCCACGTTGGAGCCGCCGAGATTGACTTTGCGCTCGACGTTCAGATCTGTCTTCGCTTCGATCAGTTCGGCGATCATGTGGGCGAGAATGATGTTTTCGGTGAAATTTTTCGAGCCGACGACAAGGGTGTCCTGCCCGGCCGACTTGGATCCGCAAGCCGTAAGCCACGCAAGCAACACCAGGGCCGACAGCGCCCGCATCCAATGTTTCATGGGTCGACATCCCTCCTGTTTTGCGGTTTGGCAGTTGTTATATTTTCAAGCCGCGCGGTACTGTCAGACGCTCCAGTAATCCAAGAAGGAAATCGAACAGGAGCGCGAGTATGGCGGCAGGAATTGCGCCGAGCAGCACGAGTGCGTCGATGTTGCGTGAAATTCCGAGAAAAATGAAATCTCCCAGTCCTCCGGCGCCGATGAAAGCGGCCAGGGTCGCTGTTCCGACGTTGATGACTGTGGAGGTCCGGACGCCTGCCATGATGACGGACAGCGCCAGAGGTAGTTGAACTTTGAACAAAATTTGCAGATCGGTCATACCCATGCCTTTTGCCGCTTCCAGAATCGATTTATCGACGTCTCGGATGCCTGTGAAGGTGTTACGGATAATCGGAAGAAGCGAGTATAGAAAAAGGGCGACGACGGCGGTCCGGACGCCGATGCCGAACAGCGGGATCATAAAACCGAGCAGCGCAAGGCTCGGCACCGTCTGCAAAACGCCGGCGGAACCAAGTACAACGCTCTGAAGTTTGGAGAAACGGGTAATGACGATGCCAAGAGGTACGCCGATGGCAATTGCGAGCATCATCGACATGAAAACGAGCTCCATGTGTTGAACGATGGCACCGAACAGATCGTCGCGGCGCATGTCAAGCTGACGGATCAATTCTTCGCCGAGCGATCGCTTCATTCGTTCAAATGCACCTCCTTTCCTTCTTCTTGCTTGACCATCCGCGCAAACAGACTCAACAAGCTACCGCGCGTGACGACGCCGACGATTCGGCCGTCCGCGCCAACGACGGGAATGACGCCGAATCGCGCGCCGTCCAACGCCAGCAACGCGTCTTTGGCCGTGGCCGACAGGTCGAGATATGCTTCGACTGGACGCATGAGCTCGCCGACCGTTTCGGCTGATTCCATACCGGCCTGAAGGTCGTAAGCGGAGACGATACCTCGCAGTTTGCCGTGTTCATCGCTGACGAGCAGAGTGTCGGTCCGGCGTTGTCGCATAACCGCCAAGGCCCTTGCCGGCGATCGGGATTCCGGTACGACGGCCGGATTCTCTCTCATGACGTCTACGACATGAACCAGTTCGGGATTTTGATAGATTCGTTTTTTGCCGATGAACTGCTCGACGAATTCGTGTACCGGTTCTTTCAAAAGTTTGTCGGGTGTATCGAACTGCAAGAGAACGCCGTCTTTCATGACGGCGATCCGGTCGCCGACCTTGAGCGCCTCGTCCATGTCGTGCGTGACGAACACGATCGTCTTGTGCAATTTGCGCTGAAGTGCGAGCAGTTCATCTTGCAACTGTTCGCGCGTAATCGGATCGAGGGCACCGAATGGCTCGTCCATCAGGATGATGTCGGGATCAGCGGCCAAGGCGCGGGCGACACCGACGCGTTGTTGCTGTCCGCCCGACAGTTCCTTCGGATATCGCCGAGCAAACGTCCCCGGTTCAAGACCGACCAGTTCCATCAACTCTTCGGCGCGTTTTTTTCTTCGGGACCTGCTCCATCCTTTCAGCGACGGCACGAGTTCGATGTTTTCCTCGACGGTCAGATGCGGAAACAGTCCGATCTGCTGAATGACGTAGCCGATATTCCGCCTGAGAACGACGGGATCGGTGTCTGCGACGTTTTGGCCGTCGATCGTGATGACGCCTTCCGTGTGCGGCACGAGCCGGTTGATCATTTTCATCGTCGTGGTCTTGCCGCAACCGCTCGGGCCGACGAGGACGACGAATTCGCCGCGGCCGATCTCCATAGTGAGCGACTTGACGGCTTGATGTCCGTTCGGGTATGTTTTGGTAACACGTTCAAATCGGATCATGACGACCTCCTTGAATTTCAGAATGTTAAGGGGGGAAGGTGCGGAGGGTTTATGTTTTTTAATGTATGAAAAGTATTTTATTTCTCGTAGAGGAAACATAAAAGAAAAATCGATAATATTCAAATCATTGTTGATTTGAATTCGATTTTCCGAATTCCGCTCTCTATTCTGGGAATTAAGAGGTAGTTTCAGTATACCAAACGAAGGGGAGGAGCGTCAACCACTTGGAAGAAAAAACCTTCCCCGCGTAGAGGAAGGTGCCGAATTCGTGCATTAGGGAGAAAGGGAACGGCGGTAAAAAACGACGCCGACCTTGTCGATGTTTTCTTTCAGTCTCGGATTGCTCAGCGACCGATAATCCACGATGTCGACCTAATAAGGAATCGGCAGTTCTTCATTGATGAAGCCTTGCAGTTTCCATGCCAGCTCGGCGGAGCATCGTTCGCCGCGAAGGGCGAGATCGATGTCGCTGCCGGGTTTGTAAGTTCCTTTGGCTCGGCTTCCGAACAGAATTACCTCCTCGATTTCGGGGAATTTTCTGAAAACGTCGACTAACCGTTGGACGGTGCCGTCCGGCAAACCGTAGTCGTTCATGCTTGATCCCTCAATTGATCCAAGGTCTTCTTCAAAGCCGGATAGTACTGTTCCGCCAATCAATTGGAATGCCAGTTCGGCGGTCTCTTCGTCGTACGTATGAGCCATCAGGTTTCTTTTTTGCAGCATGTCCAGCCACAGTTCCCCGTCTTCAATCAGCTCATACCGGAACGCTTCTTTGATGGTGTCCCTAGGAAATTTGACGATAACGCCTTTTTCTTCCAGATAATCTTTCAGTGTTTTCCAAGCTAATTCAAATGTGAATTCATACGTTTGGATCACTCCTGCTTTTTCCAGTTTCGAAAGTTCTTTTTTCGTGTTAATGCTTCTTCAAGATTGCGAAAAGCTTTTTCCCAGCTGAGAAGGCTTTGCTTCCATTTCGTTTCTTCGTTGTTCATGGGAATTTCCCCCTCCGAACGATCAAGTTATCCCGCCACCAGCAGCGCGCAGCACACCACATGCGCCGTCTGCGGGAGTTCCGGAAGCCGGCGGTGCGCTTTAGCGCATCGGTACTGATCGGCATACATTCCTTCAGTAACATTTCGACGTGAGTGCTCTGATACCTCTTCAGGTAACATTTTAGCTGAATGATCCTGAGTGATCGCAGCCTCTTGACAGAGGTCTAAAGTTTAAGGTAAAATCATCCTTGGGGCAAGAAATCACCAGAGAAAAAATCAAGAAAATTTTATAATATAGAGTAAATCATAGCTCAGTAATACATAACCATACTTCATTCACAATTAAGGAGGGATTGATGGTGAAAGGAAAGAGAAGGATAATTTTTCTATTATTCGTTTTTCTCTTTATCATTCCTGTTGTTATTACTGCAGAGAGCATAGATGAAATAAAGTTGAACAAAATTAAATTAAAAATGCCTAAAGAACCAACTCCAGGAGAATTGTATGGGATGGACGAGAGCTTCTTTAAGACTAATGTCGTTTTGAATGAGCCGCCTGAGAGCGTTAAGGAAGCAGATAAAATCCCTCTAGAAAAAAGAAAAAGTTTTTTTATGGGTTTTGAGGGCCGGTTTGCAACGGATCAAGTTAAAGGTGATGAAGTAATTATTCTTCAAGATACTCTGAACATACCGGATTCGGGTAAATGGAAGATAAAAGGGCTTGTTCGCAATGAGATGACATTTCTTGTGAAAAACATTAAAGTAGAAGCCGTTCTTTATGACGAGAACGGCAAGATATTGGATAAAGTGAATGGAAATTCCAAAATCAAGAATATTCGTCCTGGGGAAGCAGCTCCCGTCGTTCTCGAATCCGATATTGAGACTTCCAAAGTCAAACGGGTGGAGTGGAATGTTAAGGTTGTCGGAACGTCTGCTGAAGTCGACCGGGACGGGATCGTTCTTATTGCGGATGCTATACCTTTCGGTGTACCAGAGTACAAGGGCTTCAAACGCCAGGATCCGCCAAATCCTTATACACTCATCACAACCCTTCGAAATTTGTCAAAAAAGGACTGGAGATCGGCCGAACTCGTCGTTGCATGGGTGAATCCGGAGGGCAAGGTGGTTGAAGTTCAAACGGCCCCCCTTGCGGAGGATTATAACGGTGTGGTTGCCGGCGGATCCGCCGTATTTCAAGACATCATCATTCATGATCCGACCGTCGGTTTGCAGTTGAATGAGAGTGAAATCATGACTTGGGTGGTTGGATATCCATGATAAAGAAATATTTCGTATTAATAATGTCAATTTTTATTTTACTCAATAGTCCTTTTATAGATAAATTTACTCAATCTGCATCAGCGGCGACTTTTGGAAGTATACCATTAGATAAAGTAATTTCTGCTGCAGCCCAATATAAAGCCGATGCTGGAATCTCTTCGACATATGAGTTTGCGGCGATTATTCTCGCGCCTACTTGGTTTGAAATCGGTGCGAGTCAAACCAATAGAGCCCCGGCCCCTATGGGAGTCGGTCGTTCGGATGTATCGGTATCTAGTGGTTATCAATTATGGGTTGATGGTAAAATAGGATACGAAAGTTGGAAAGCAAATGGGTCATACTATCGACGTTACCATTGGACCGCAGGAGTAGGACTATGGCAATTAGATAGTGCTGGACTTGGAAAACAAGTTGCTTTTTATGAAGCAGTGGACGTTGAATTTGCTGCCAAGTTAGTTGCAAAAGAAATGGCGAGGTTGTATAAAGGGTCTTCCGCGACAACGGCAGCCGGGAAAAGAAAAAGTGCTTGGACACATTGGTACGCATGCAGACAAGATGCGGACAATAACGGTATATTGAATTGTGAACAAGTTTTTAATGAGATATTTAAAAATGGTGTGTTAAATATAACAAGAGATAGCACAATATCTCAAAAAGGAGGATTACAGACCAAAACATGCTATTATGACGCACCTCAACCTTCATTGCCTTTCACATGTTATAAATTTGATGCCACACTGGCTGAAGGAAATCTATCATTTTGGACGACGATTCCAGACGGATCATATAGTGCTGGATTGGAACCTCTTCCTGCTCCGTTTTATGTATATACAGCATCATATTATGATTCATACACAGGAACATACAAAAGAAGAGAGATCCGTGTTTGGCTAAAAACGCACTCAGGATATGACAAAAGTAAACAAGCTGAGTGGGCGGGAATGGACACCAATGCAAGGGGTTCAGTCTATTGGTCTTCAATTGAGCCTTATCTAAGGGAATATTGATCATCGTAAACACAAGAACTCGAGATAAAGACAATCGTCGGTCATTTGCGCCTACGCTGCCAACATCAATGTATTTCATTGAAGGTGATTTTTAGAGGATATAAGGATGATGAGGAAATAGAGTTTCGAAATCAATTATCCCGTGAAAATAGAGGGGACCTAGGCATACGTTTTGGAAGGTATGGTTTTTATATGGGAAGAAAAAAATAGCTCTAGTAACATATATATGCAATTTTTTGGAAAAAGATATAGAAAGAAATAAAATTGAAGAAATGGTTGATTCCATTTTTTTTATGATGACATTCCTGCTGCTAACGCCTGAAGAGCCTTGGACCACACTGCCGCCTCATGCTCTTCGAGACCGTTGACGTTTGTAGTGGAGGCAACAGAGAGTGCCTTTTCTCGTTCTCCACATTCCAAATATAGATAAATGAGCAATACCTTTTTATAAAGAGGACCATACGGAATCAAGGGATCATCGTTCAGAATCATGGAAATGAACTTTCGTGGATCTGACCAATCTTCGGTCTGGGCGACGACGTTCAGTAAAATCGATTTCAATTCGTCTTGACGCTTAGGAATCCATTTTCCTGCATTAAATAGCATTCCGTGTCCCTTTTTATCTCGTACATAAGTTTTAATTTGACAATGGTATAGTTTTGGGCGGTCTATCGTTTCAAGCGTTGAGAATAAAGGAATGGTCGAACGATGAACACCGTATTCAATGATAAAATTTTCAGGATTAAAACGATATGGTGTAACTGCGATTATTCTTGAGACAGAGTCGGTCTTATAGATAAATTCGCCTTGTTTCATCAGGAATCCATGTTGTTTGAGCAGAGGGGCGACAAAATTTTTCTTCCACTCTTGAATAATCGACATTTGTTGCATCCTTTCCTCGCAAATTGAAGCCTTGTTATGTAGTCAAGTCGCGTGGAGCGTCGATGACCTCGGCTTCCTGCGTTTGACGGTATTTCAGCCCATGGTCTATGCCGGCAACGTTTTCATGGGAATTTTCCCCCTCCGAACGATCAAGTTATCCCGCCACCAGCAGCGCGCAACACTCCACATGCGCCGTCTGCGGGAACATGTCGACCGGCTGAAGCCACTCTAGCCGGTAGCCGCCGTCGAGCAGCCGCCTGCAATCTTTCGCCAGCGTCGCCGGATTGCAGGAGACGTAGACGAACCGCGGCGGGCGCATGTCCAGCACGGTCCGGAGCAGCGATTCGCCGCAACCGGTGCGCGGCGGATCGGCGACGACGACGTCGGGGCGGAAGCCTTTCTTTTCCCAGACGGCCAGCCAATGTTCCGCCGTTCCCTCGAAAAAGAACGCGTTGGCCGCGCCGTTCGTCCGCGCGTTTTCACGGGCGTCGGCGACCGCTTCGGCCACGCTTTCGACGCCGCGGACTTCGGCGGCGTGCGGGGCCAGCCAGAGCGCGATCGTGCCGGTACCGCAAAAGGCGTCGACAACTCGTTCCCGACCAGTCAGGGCGGCGGCTTCGAGGACGGTGTCGTACAGCCGCACCGTCTGCTCCGGATTCAGCTGGAAAAACGCGCGCGGCGACAGCCTGAGCCTGAGTCGGCCGAGCGTTTCGTCCAGCCGGTCGTTGCCCCACAGCGTCAGCGTTTCGTCGCCGAAGACGAGCGGCGTCCGGTCGGGGTTGATGTTTTGCGCGACGCTTGCAAGTTCCGGCAGCCGGCGGCGCAGTTCTCGGATGAGCGCGTTTTTGCCCGGCAATTCGCGGCCGGCCGTGACGAACGTGACCTGGACGCGTCCGTCGGCGCGCGAGGCGCGGACGACGACGGATTTGAGCGCGCCTTCGCCGGTTTTTTCGTTCCAGACCGGCACGCGCACTTCGCGCAGGGCGCCTCGGACGGCTTCGACCGCGCGGTTGACGACCGGGTGCTGAACGGCACAGGCGGGCATTTCGATCAGCCGGTGCGAGCCGGGCGCGTACAGGCCGAGGATCGGACCGTCGCGGCCGACGCCGACGCGCAGCTGCGCCTTGTTGCGGTACCCCCACGGGTCGTCGGCGCCGAGGATCGGGCGGATGGGCGGCGACGCCATGCCGGCGTAACGCTCGAACGATTCGCGGACGAGCTCTTCTTTGGCGCGGAGCTGGGCATCGTACCGCAGATGCTGGAGTTGGCAGCCGCCGCACGGCCCGTACACCGGGCAGGGGGCTTCCGTCCGGTCCGGCGAGCGCCGTTCGTATTCGAACGCTTCGGCCTCGAGGTGACGGGGATGGACGGCCGTCACGCGCGCCTTGACGACTTCGCCGGGGAGCGCGCCGGGGACGAAAACGGCCTTGCGGCGGAAATAGCCGATGCCTTCGCCGTTGATGCCGATCCGTTTGACGGTCACGACGACGACGTCGCCGGGGCGCAGCTGTTCGGCGGAAGCGGCGCGGCTGACGGACGCGGCGGTTCCGGTGCGGTCCAAACGAGCGGCAGGCGCGTGGTGTTCGCGGCTTTTCGTGCGAACGTCCGACCGGCTGTTCGGGTGTCCACGCGTGCGGCGATTCGCGCGGCTGTCTGTACGGCGGTCCGTGCGGCCGTTCGGGAGCGGACGGCTGTTCTTGTGCTCGCCCGAAAAAGGGTTGTGTCGCATGCGGCCGGTCAGCCCTCCGCTTTCAAACGGATTTCAATGCCGGACGGGTCGCGGAACGACCAGACGGGATCGTCGTCGGCTTCGGCGTCTTCAAACGGTTCGGCGTCGACGCCGTTTTGGCGCAGGCGCCGGACGACCGATTCCGCCGCGGTCCGGTCCCGGGAGACGAGTGTATAATAGACGAGCCCGGCAGCGTCCGGCGGCGGCGACGGCGCATTCCGGCCGGCCCACACGTTCAGGCCGATATGGTGGTGATAGCCGCCGGAGGCGATGAACAGGGCGCCGTGCCGGGACCAGTCGAGCATCAGGTCGAAGCCGAGAACGCCGCAATAGAAAGCGCGCGATGCGTCGAGGTCGCGGACGTGCAGATGAACGTGTCCGACGGCCGTGCGCTCCGGCATCCCGTCCCACGACGCGCCTTCCGCTTCTTGCAGCAGGCCGTCGGCGTCGATCGGTACGGTTCCCATTTTCACCTGTCCGCGCGCGTCGTATGCCCATCCGTACCGCGGCCGGTCGCAGTAGATTTCGATGCCGTTGCCGTCGGGGTCGGAGATGTAAATCGCCTCGCTGACGAAATGATCGGCGTGTCCGAACGGCATGCGCGATTCCAGCAAGCGGGCCAAGAAGGCGCCGAGAAAGCGGCGTTCCGGCAACAGAAAGGCGACGTGATAAAGCCCGGTATGACTTTGCGGCGGCAGTACCGTCGCGCCGGGCCGTTCTTCCAGAACGACGAGCGGCGTTACGCCGTCGGCCGACAGTTCGGCGAGGCGCGGAGCGGTGCGTTTCGCACGAAAACCGAGAAAGTCTGCGTAAAACGCCAGCGATCGGCCGAGGTCGGGTACCCTCAGCCGGATTTCGCCGGGGACAAGGCCGTTGTCCATCGGATGTGCCTTCTTTCGTGCAGGTTTTGTTGTAAACGAGTGTACCACGAAAGGCGAAGGGTGGAAAGAGAAGGTGAAAAACGGCCTCCACGTCGTTTTCACGGGAGGCCGATCGTCGGAGGCGTGACGGCGGATATTGGATATCAAGCCGAAGTTTCATGACCCGACCGTTGGCGGATGTTCGTCGATCAGGAGAAACTCAAATCGGCCTTTCGCCATGTCGAGTATCGCAAAACCGAAATGACCGTCCGAATTCATGATTTTCGTGACCAGTTCGGATGTGTCGAGCACTTTAAACAGTTTGCCAGTGTCCAGATCCAGCTGAAAAATGATGCCCATGTCTCGCCGAAAATAAAGCTTTTCTCCCGAAATGATCGGCGAATCAAAAGACAGTTCAAGCGGACGTCCGTTGTACGTATCGACAAACTCATACCGAATCGCCCCGGTCGCGCGATCGATCACTTTCACCTTGCCCGTCTCACATAAGACGAACCATCGACGGTCGGCCGTAAAATCGACAAGATTCGAATCGGTGTATCGGGCGATCGACAGCGGTTTGGCCCCCGGATCGTACGGGTAGTGGACCAGCTCGTACGTTTTGAGGCTCTCGCCTTGTGCCTGCCGCTCGAACACGGATTGCTGGATGAGCATCCCGTCCTCGACAGGGCGCTGGATAATGTAAAAAAGGCCTTGGCGGCGGTTTTTGTCGTGTTCGTCGAGTTTGGCCGAGGCGATCTCGTCGGTTTTTCCGGTCGACGGGTCGTAGACGTAAGCGCCGTTAACCACGACATGGT
The DNA here is from genome assembly GCA_002507565.1 of Candidatus Reconcilbacillus cellulovorans. Taxonomy (GTDB): domain Bacteria; phylum Bacillota; class Bacilli; order Paenibacillales; family Reconciliibacillaceae; genus Reconciliibacillus; species Reconciliibacillus cellulovorans. The sequence continues at coordinate 14,221 of MOXJ01000021.1, read as the reverse complement.
CGACGATTTTCTTGTCCAGCCACGTCAGGCGATCCCGGTACACCTGGAAAACCGGCGGCAACATTTGGTCTTCGGCCACACCCTGCCGGAACACGCGCACCCGACGGTCGTCCAGACTCATCGTTTTCATCTGCCAGGGCATGTTGTCCTGGAGTCTGCGCGGGTATTCGACCCAGAACAGCTGGCGGTCGATGCCGACGAGCGAATTGATGAAGACTCCAACCGGCGCCTGATAGATGATCTCATAAGCACGGCTTTTCCTGTCCAGGGCCACGATATGACTTCTCGTGACGTCGTAAGCGAAGGCGATCGTCCGATCGTCGATATAATGTGGTGCAGCTGTGGCGTCTACAAAGCGCGGATCCTGGATTTCGATCCGTTGGGTGATCGGATCGACGGGGATGACGGGTAAGTCGGTGAAGTTCACATCGATCGAGCTCGAAACCGGAGTGCCGGCCGGCGACGGGTTTGCTGCGGCAGACGGTTCTGCCGCGGAAGGGCCGGCGGCGGATGCGGAAGGTCCGACCGTGGGGACGGGTTTCGTCTCAAAAAAATCGACGGCCAGAAAGCCGATGGCGGCCGAAACGAAAACAAGCGTGCCGGCGAGCGCCAGTCGTTGTCGGGAGGACATGGGATTCACCTCAAAGGAAGATGGAATGAACGGGACGGTGACTCAAAATATCTATGCTGCCGTGATGCCGGAAAGACACCGTCCCGTGCGCTTTTTCGGCTGGATGGATCACCAGATGATCGCTTTTCGAAAATGAGCTTGATTGGCCTTCCAAACCTTCTCCATTTCATACCATTTGTTTCCGAAAGTTGCGCCGCGGTTGCCTTGGTCGTAGGGGGCCGTGACGCGCAATCGATACGAAGTTTGGTTGGGGTAAGAAGAAGTATCATATCCGGAAGTATTTAAAATATGCCCTTCAACAGTTGAAGTATAATTAGGCAATAAATCTCGAGAAATCCTCAAATCCAATACCGCTGGAACTCCCCAGTCGATCGTTAAGATCATCGCTGTTACCCAGGTGCTATACTCATTTGAGCTGAAAGATCGATAAGTGTAGGTATGAACGGACTGATGGCTGTTCAAGACATCATCGACTTTTGAAAAATCCGTTCCGTCCGTTGTTGTGCCCAGTTTGCTCGCGTAATAACTCTGGGGTTGCGACGTTCCGTTTAAGAAGTGAAGAACTTGCTTGACTGTGGCAGGTCCGCACCAATAAGGCGTCTCTTGTTTAAAGGGCGTCACATTTAATGTTCTCACTTCTCCTAACGACATAGGCGTAATCTGTTTTTTTGAGTCTTTATTTTGCATGTATTGGCGGATCATTTCCTCTTTCGCTTTCGCAGCCGCGATTTGGGCTTCCGTCGGAATGTCGCTGGTCGGGTTCGGATCATCGCCGGTGCCTGCAGCGAAGAGGGAGGAAGGGATGAAGAGAAACGACAGCAGAACGGTAAGCATGATTTTGCGGGACGTCATTTTGATTCCTTCTTTAAGTTATGGTTACGGATTTCATAATAAACCTCTTTTTCTTCCATGTCAAGAGTGTGGGGAAGAGGATGATTTTTTAAAACCCGTTCAAAACGCTGTTGCACCCGGGAGGAAACAGAGTATAATTGTGAAAGGCAATTTTCCGTTTACAAGAGAGGTTTGGGGGATTGGGAAGATGAAAATCATATTCAAAATTCCCTATAATCCTGCTTTTCCTTCAGAACCAGGATGGAACATGCTAGGAGGGAAGATGGACACAAAAAGATTTCTTTTAAATCAATTGATCCTTTTTCCTTTTGGAATACTTATTATATTTATATATGATGTTTTCTTTTATATGTTTTTCCAAAAAGCCGTCGACTGGACGATCGTTTCTTTTGTTTCGTTGAGTGTTGTGACGATTGTTCTGCATGAACTCCTGCACGCTTTGATGTTGCCCGGCGGCATAGGTTCGTCCAGAAACCGGCTCATCGCGGTCACGCTGGTTCCTTTCGTCGCCTTGTCGGTCGTGCCGGTCGCCGTCGCGGCCGTCTTGCGAATGCCGCATTTTCGCTTTATGATCTTTATTCGGCCGTCTACATATTGAAAAATTTAAGCAAAAACACCTATCTTCGCAGCAACGGACTTCAGACCTACTGGAGGCCCATTTGACCCTTGACCCTTATTGCCGAACCGGTTCGACATTGAGCGCGCCCCGGCGCGAAGCCGCTTTTCCGAGCGGGTGAGACCGAACGGCGGAGTCCCACGCCGGGAAAAGCGGTTTTTTCGTGATAAAATAAAACCGTCATCACCGATTCGGCAAGACGGGCTGTCCCGGACTTGACGGCCGCGGCAAAGCGGAAGGGGCGCACTGGAATGAACGTCGTCGTGGCGACGCTGAACGCCAAATACATCCATATGTCGCTGGCGCTGCGGTACTTGAAGGCGTTTTGCCAACCTGCGTTCGATGTGCGCATCGCGGAATACACGATCAAAGACCCGGTTTATCACATCGTGTCCGATCTGTACCGGCTTCGGCCCGATGTGGTTGGGTTTTCATGTTATATATGGAACATAGAAGAAACGATTTCCGTCGTTTCGATGTTGAAAAAGGTGATGCCCGGCGTCGTGATCGTGCTAGGGGGGCCTGAAGTTTCTTACGACACGGAGTATTGGATGCAGCGGGTGCCTGAAGCGGATTTCGTCGTCATGGGCGAGGGAGAGGAGACGTTTTATCATTTGCTGGAGGAGCTGCGCGGCGGCGGGGCATTTTCAACCGTGTGGGGGGCGGCTTACCGGAAAAACGGCCGGCCCGTCCTCAATCCACCGCGGCCGAAGCTCGACCTGAACCGTTTGCCGTCGCCGCACCGGTTCGCCGAGGACGTGCCGCATTTGCCGAACCGCATCGTCTATTTCGAGACGAGCCGCGGATGTCCGTTCAGCTGTCAGTTTTGCCTGTCGAGCGTCGAGTCGGGCGTGCGGTATTTCGACCTGGATCGGGTGAAGGCCGACCTGTTGTATCTGATCAAGTCGGGCGCCAGGCAGATCAAGTTCGTCGACCGGACGTTCAACCTGCGGCGGGACTATGCGCTCGACATTTTCCGGTTTTTGGCCGAGCATCACGGCGGCTGCGTGTTTCAGTTCGAGATTACGGCGGACATCATGCGGCCGGAGGTGCTGGACTTTTTGACGGAAAACGCGCCGCCGGGCCTGTTCCGGTTCGAGATCGGTGTGCAGTCGACGAATGACCGGACGAACGAGGCGGTCGGGCGGAAGCAACATTTCGCCAAACTGGCGCGCACGGTGACGCGGCTGAAGGAAAGCGGCCGGGTTACGCAGCATCTCGATCTGATCGCCGGCCTGCCGGAGGAAGATTACGAACGTTTCCGGCAGACGTTCAACGACGTGTTCGCGCTTCGGCCGGAGGAGCTGCAGCTTGGTTTCCTGAAAATGTTGCGCGGCACGGGGCTCCGACGCGACGCCGAACGTTGGGGATACGTCTATATGGACCGGGCGCCGTATGAAATTTTGCGCAACGATGTTTTGTCGTTCGACGACCTGCTTCGGATCAAACGTGTGGAGGACATTCTGGAAAAGTACTGGAATGCGCATCGGGCGGATTATACGATCGAGTATTTGGTTCGTTGGGAGTTTCCGAGTCCATGGGATTTTTTTCAGGAATTCGGAGATTATTGGGAAGAACGCGGTTGGCCGCGCACGGGACATCAGCTGGAAGATCTGTTCGTTCGGTTGCGCGAGTTTCTGGAGAGTCGAAACATCCGTCGCCCCGACGTCGCGGTCGGGCTGATGAAGCTCGACTATTTGCTGCAGCATCGCCATCGGCCGCGAGCGTTCTGGTGGGACGACGCGCCGGACAAGCGGTTGCTGGCGCGCTGGTTCGGCGCGCTTTCGGGCAGCGCGGCCGTCCGCGAGGCGCTGGCGTTGTCTCGTGCGGACGCGGCGGAATGGCCGAAACGGGCGGTGGCGACGGTGGTGCCGTTCGGAGCGGAGTTGCTGAGAGAGCTGGAAACGTTGCCGCCGTCGGCGCGGGCGTCGACCTGGGCGGATGCCGGGTCCGGCCGTACGGCCGCGAAGGGCGGCGACAAGGCGGAAGCCGGATTTGTCGGGGCGAAAAGCGCCCGGGTAGAAGCCGCGGAAGCCGGGAGCTTTAGCTTCGACGGCGTTGGGGCGGAGGTGTCGTCCGGTCCGTCGCTGCTCGTCGTCTTTTATCCTATAGACGGGTCGGGGGCGCGGCATGCGGTCGTGCCGCTGGACGCGGCGACCGGGGAGATCAGGCCGGAGGAAGCCCGCTTCGCAGCACGGTAAGGCGGCCCGCCAGCGTGTATTCGCCGAGCGACGCCGGCAGCAGGTAGCATTCGCCCGGGCGGACCTGCCGCTCGCCGCCGTTCCAGCGGAGCGATCCTTCGCCTTCGCAGAACATCAGGATCGCGAATGAATGCGGAGAGGTGGCGCTGATGCATTCGCCGTCGACGAGGGCTTTGTCCGTGACAAAATAGGGCGATGCGACCAGACGAATCCATTCGTTCGGCCTTGCCGGCGAGACTTCGACGGCGGAGCGATAGACGCCGCTTTCGCCGTAGCGGATGACGTTCAAAGAATCTTCCACGTGCAGTTCGCGCGGCTTGCCGTCGAGGCCGAGCCGACCGTAGTCGTACAGCCGGTAGGTCGTGTCGGAATTTTGCTGGATTTCCGCGACGAGGACGCCGGCGCACAGCGCGTGGACGGTGCCGGCCGGAATGTAAAACGTGTCGCCGGGCCGAACGGTCGTCGACAGGAGCGCCTCTTCGACGCGGTTTTCCGCCACGAGCCGTTCGAGCTCCGCGCGGTCGACGCCGGGTTTTAAGCCGTAAACGATGCGGGCGCCGGGATCGGCGTCGAGGACGTACCACATTTCGGTTTTGCCCCATTCGCCGGGCGCAAGCCGCTCGTACCGGTCGTCGGGATGGACCTGGACGGACAGGTCGTCCTCGCAGTCGAGCCATTTGATGAGCAGAGGAAAACGGCCGTCGGGCCGAAAGCGGTAGGCCGTGCCGAACAGTTCGGGCCCGAACCGTCCGCGCAAGTCCGCGAGGGTGAGCCCGACCAGCGGTCCGTCGGCGACGCGCGACGCGCCGTTCGGGTGGTCGGCGATCGCCCATGCTTCGCCGATGCGGCCTTCCGGCAGATTGAAACCGTAGCGCGCGAGGTTGCGTCCGCCCCAGACGCGCTCTTTGAAGTCGGGAGAAAATTTGATCGGTTCAAGCCGAACGTTCGTCATGACGCTCCACTCCTTTCCGAGAGTCCGCGTTTTCGTTTTTCTACCGCGATCAGGTACGGCGAACGATCCGCACGGTTGCAAAATCGGTAAAGCAGCGCTTCGAAGCGGTCGGAAGGCAAACTCCGCGCCCACCTCTCGACCGCTTCAGCTTCCGCGTCGCCACCGGGGTGGCCGGGATAGGCGACGACGGTCAGCACGCCTCCCGGGGCTAGGAGCGTTAGCGCGGCGTCGAGCGCCGGCAGCGTCGTTTCCGGGCGCGTGACGACGGATGGATCGCCGTGCGGCAGCCAGCCGAGGTTGAACATGACGGCCGAGACGCGACCGCGGTCGCGCGCATCGACGATCTCGTCCAGCTCGTGATGGCTGCGCCGGACGAGCACGAGCCGCTGCGGCGGTTCGCTCAGCCGTTCGGCCAGCCGGCGACGCGTGCGCTCGATCGCTTCTTCCTGGATGTCGCAGCCGTATACGGTTCCCCGCCGCCCGACGCGAAGGCACAAAAACAGGGTGTCGACGCCGTTGCCGACGGTCGCGTCGACGGCGACGCCGCCGGGATGCAGGCGCTCGGCGACGAGCTCGTGGGCGGCGTGCAGCACGGAGCGGAAGCCCATGGCGTCGCGGCGGACTCCTTTCGAAAGTCTGTTTACTTATGCGCGGCCAGCCAGTCGGCCAGCGCGCGGATGTCGGCTTCGCTCAGACGTCCGCCGAAAGCCGGCATGCCGTCGCCGCCTTGCGCGATTTGTCGGGCGATGGCGTCTCGCGACAGCCGACCGCCGACGCGCTGAAGGTTCGGTCCGACGCCGCCCTGCAGTTCGGCGCCGTGGCAGGCGACGCAGTTTTGGCGGTACAGAAGCTCGGCGCGCTCCGCGGCCGGTTGGCCGGCCGGCGAAGCGGGTGAGGCGGCACCGGCCGCAAGTCCTGCGGATGCACCGGCCGAACGAACGGGCGACGGCGAAGGCGGACGGGCGGTCGCCGCCGTTTTAGACGGGCCGCTCGGCTGTTTCGCCGGCCCGGCGGAAGCCGGCGCATCCCTCGATCCGGCGAAAGAAGACGGCGCCTTCACGGACGGCGCGGATACCGAAGGCGCCTTCGGCGCGGCGGCGGGCGACGGCGTCGAAGCGGCGTCCGGTTCCATCACGGCGGCGGAGACGAACGAATCCGACGACGGCGCGGTCCGCACGGATGCGGAATCGGCCGGGGAGCCGGGGGAGCCGCCGTTTCCGCCGGAACTGCCGCAACCGGCCAGCGCTAGGGCGAGCGCGGCCAGGACGGTCCACAGACGGCCCTGAATCCGGTCGATCGCGCTCGAACCTTTTGCGTTCCGATTCAAGTCGCACTCCATGCGGCGTTTTCCCCTTTTCCGGCTTCCCGCGCCGTCCAAAGACGTCCCTGCCAGGTGTTTCGGCGTTCCAGCTCGGCGTCGATCGCGTTCAGTACTTCCCATTTGCGCAGACTCCACATCGGCCCGATGAGCAGTTCGCGCGGCGCGTCGCCGGTCAGGCGGTGGACGATCATGTCCGGCGGCAGAAGTTCCAGGGTGTCGACGACGAGGCCGACATACTCGTCCATCTCCAAAAACCGGACGAGACCTTCTTTCCATTGGCGCACCATCGGCGTTTTCCGCATCAGGTGGAGCAGGTGGATCTTGACGCCCTGCACGTCCATGGCGGCGACCGCCCGCGCCGTTTCCATCATCATTTCGCGCGTTTCCAGCGGCAGGCCGTAAATGATGTGCGCACAGACGCGGATGCGGTGGCGGCGCAGTTTCTCGACCGCCCGGTAGAAGCAGTCGGTATCGTGGGCGCGGTTAACGAGCCGGGCCGTCCGCTCGTGAATCGTCTGCAGGCCCATTTCTACCCACAGATACGTTCGCTCGTTCAGTTCGGCCAAATAGTCGACGACGTCGTCGGGCAGACAGTCGGGGCGCGTGGCAATCGACAGCCCGACGACGCCGGGCAGTGCGAGCACCGTTTCGTAATATTCGCGCAGCGTCGCCACTGGAGCATACGTGTTCGTAAATGCCTGGAAATAAGCAATATATTTGGCGTTTGGCCATTTTTGATGTTGGCGGTCGCGCACCTTGCAAAACTGCGTGACCAGGTCGTCGCGCCGGCTGCCGGCGAAATCGCCGGAACCGCGCGCGCTGCAAAACGTGCATCCGCCCGTCGACAGCGTGCCGTCGCGGTTCGGGCACGTGAAGCCGGCGTCGAGCATCACTTTGAACACTTTGGTGCCGAATTGCCGCCGCATTTCATAATTCCAACTGTGAAAACGTTTGTCGCCCCACTTGCGCGGCGTTTCGCCGACGGGGCTTTGGCCGGCGCGGTCGACGGCTTCGGCGATCGTGGCGTTCATCGGGTTCCCTCCTCGCAATTTTTCATTTTAACAAAGTTTCGGGCAAAATGCGATTTGTGAAAAACCTCTTGCAACCGTGTAAAAGCCGAATACAATGAAAATGAAAAAACAATCGAGAACGCAGCGGCTGTTGCAGGGAGAGAAAAGAACCGTGATCGTTCCGGGCAAACGGGAAGCCAAACCTTGCCGCGTGTTGTTGCAGGAGTATCTGGCGACGGGCCAGCCGGTTTTTCACACGGTCAAGTTGAAATTCGGGGGAGTGGGGAACAAGGACGTCTATAACATTACGGCTCCGTTCATCGACGAAGGAGAGCCGGTCATCGCCGGCCGCGTCGAAGATCGCGACAGCGAATCGTCGCAGGTCATGTTCTTCGTCGAGCGCGGCGGCGTCTGGGTGCCCCGCGACGGGGCGCCGACGTTTGAACTTCAGGATCCTTTTTATAGCCGCATCCATGGGGAACTGATCGTCGGCGGCGTCCAGACGTATCCGGATCCGCTCGTCGCCGGCCGAATGGCGTGGAGAACCGTCTTTTACCGCGGCGAGCGGATCGTCGACTTGCGGCCGTTTCTCGTCGGGCCGGACGGCATGAAAGATATTCGGCTCGTAGAACTGGCGGACGGTTCGATCGGCGTGTTCACGCGTCCTCAGGGGCAAAAGGGCGGCCGCGGCAAAATCGGCTTTACGAGGATCAAAGCGCTTTCCGAACTGTCTGCCGAGTTGATCGAACAGACTCCGATTCTCGAAAATCTGTTTGTCGACGAAGAATGGGGCGGCGCGAACGAAGCGCACCTTCTCGCCAACGGGCTGATCGGCGTGCTGGGACACATCGCGTGTTTCGACGAGGTCGGCCACCGCCATTATTACCCGATGGTGTTTGCGCTCAATCCGGAGACGGGAGGATATACGGGCATCCGACTCATTGCGGTGCGGGCGATGTTTTTGCCGGGGGCGATGAAGCGCCCCGACGTGGAAGACGTCGTGTTCAGCGGCGGTCTGATCCGTAAACCAGACGGAACGGCCGACCTGTATGCCGGCGTCAGCGATGCCGAGGCGCACCGGATGACGATTCCCGATCCGTTTTTGCCGTACGAACGCGGCGAGGAATGGGCGTAAGGGCGTCGGAGCCCGGTTTTTTTTCGTCGTCGCGCCTACTGGTCGGCCGATTGGTTGCGAAAACGTCGGATTTGTTGAGATTTCGCCGTATCCGCCGAACGGTCCCCGGTTTTACAATGGTCCCGAACTCAGTGCAAGAGGGGGGACCGTCCGTGGCCTTTCGGATACGACGGGTGGCCGCGTTGGTGGCGGCCGCGGTGTTGTTTTCGACGATGTGGCCGGCGATCGGGGTAAAGCCGCTGGCGGCGGAGGAAGCGCTTTCCGACCCGGCGACGTTCATCAAGGGGGTCGATATTTCGACCCTGCAGGCGATCGAGGAACACGGCGGAAAATTCTATGACGGCGGCGTCGAACGCGACTTGCTCGACATTTTGCGCGACCGCGGCGTCAATTATGTCCGGGTGCGCGTTTGGAACAATCCGGTCGAAGCGGGCGGCTACAACGATGCGGCACATCTGGTTGCGCTCGCACAGCGCGTGAAGGCGAAAGGACTCGGCCTGCTCGTCGATTTTCACTATTCGGACTTTTGGGCCGACCCCGGCAGGCAGACCAAGCCGGCGGCGTGGGCTTCACTTTCGTTTGAACAGTTGAAGCAGGCGGTGTACGACTATACGGCCGAAGTTTTGAGCGAGTTGCGCAATGTCGGCGCCTACCCGGATATGGTGCAAGTCGGCAACGAAATCAATAACGGCATTTTGCATCCGGACGGCGCGGCTTCCAATTTCGGCAATCTGGCGCAGCTGCTTGCCGAAGGGATCCGCGCAGTGCGCGACACGGCTCCGCCGGGACGAAACGCGAAAGTCGTGCTTCATTTAGCAAACGGAGGAAATAACGCGCAATTCAGATGGTTTTTCGATAATGCCGTTAATTTCGGTCTTGATTTCGATGTGATCGGCGTTTCGTATTACCCGTACTGGCACGGGTCGTTCCAAGACCTGAAAAACAATTTGAATGACCTGGCCGTCCGTTATGGCAAAGAGATCGCGGTGGTCGAAACGGCGTATCCGTACACGCTTGCGGATTGCGACGGTTGGGAAAACGCGGTGCGGCAGCGGGAAACGGACGCGGTCGGTTTTGCCGCATCCGTCGAATCGCAGCGGCTCATGCTGCTGACAGTGATGAATACGGTCGCGCACGTCGCGGGAGGAAAAGGGCTCGGTGTGTTTTATTGGGAACCGGCGTGGATTCCCGTGCCGAGCCGTTCGTGGGACGGCGTCGGGTGGAAAAGCGGGGAAGGGAACGCCTGGGAAAATCAGGCGATGTTCGATTGCGACGGAAACGCGCTTCCGTCGCTCGATGCCTTCCGGTTTTTGCCCGGAGATCTGGACGAGCGGCGGCCGATCGGCGCATTGCCGGCGCAAGGCGTGACGACGGTGGCGCACGAGGTCCCGGCGTTGCCGGCTGCGGTGGACGTGCTCTATGACGACGGCAGTGTGGAGGCGCTGCCCGTCGCGTGGGATGCGGTCGATCCGGATTTACTTTCCCGTATAGGTTCGTTCGTTCTCGGAGGGACGGTCGAAGGGACGGGGCTGCGCGCCAAAATCGGCGTCACGGTCGTTCCGTCGGCCAATCGGGTGGTCAATCCCGGTTTTGAAGACGGTTGGACGCCGGTCGGCTGGAACGTCTCCGGCGATACGGCCGCTGTCAAGATCGACGGCAACGCCGGCAATCCGCATACCGGAAACAAGGCGCTGAATTACTGGTTCGGTTCGCCGTTTGCGTTCACGCTGTCGCAGACCGTCACGGGACTAAGAAATGGGCAAAAATATGTGTTGCGCGGTTGGGTGATGGGGCCGTGGCCGGGCGATACGTCCCAGCCGCAGCCGACGGTCTACCGGATGTTCGCGCGCGATTACGGAGGCCCGCCGCTTTCGGTCGAGTTGGCGAACGCCGGCTGGCCGAACTGGCAGTCGTTCGAGATCCGCGGCATCGTGCCGCAAAACGGTCAGGTGACGATCGGGTTCGATGTGCAGGCTCCGGGCGGCGCATGGGGGTTTATCGACGACGTCGAGCTGCGGGAAGACGTCACCGTCCCGTCGTGGCCGCAGGACGCAAGGTTGTCGGTTACGTCGGTTTCGCCGGAGTCCGTGCGGCTCGAATGGACGCCGGCCGCCGACGAATCCGGCGTCGTCGGCTACAAGGTGTACATGGACGGCCGGCGGATCGCCACCGTTTCTGGAGATACCTACGGCTACACAGTGACCGGACTTGCGCCGGGGTCGACGCACGCGTTCAAGGTAGAAGCCGGCAATGCGTTCGATTTGTGGACGTCGACGGGCCCGTCGGCGACCGCGACGCTGCCGTTTCCCGCGTCGTCTCCTGCTCCGTCGCCGTCGGGCGGAACGCTGCCTGCGGCGCATGTCGGCGATGAGAATGTTCTGACGGTCACGCCGAACCGGTTGGAGCCCTCTGATCGGTCGAAAGGACCTTGGTCGGTTGTTCTGCCGGACTCCCTCCCTGAGGTGAGGCTTACGCCGGAGGCGCTTGCTGCTATAGCCGGCAACGGCTTGAGGATTCGGGCGCGCAACGTTACGTTAGTTCTTCCGTCGGCCGTTTTGCGACGCGCTGCGGACGAATCGGTTTCGCTGGCAGTCCGGATCAGGTCGGTTGTGGCCGATACGGATTACCGGATGAACGGTCCGGGGTGGGGTACCGTCTCCGCTTACGACGGCGGGACGTATGCGGTCGAACTGACGAAATGGAGTGCCGACGGGCGCGCAGTATCGCTCGATACGTTCGAAGAACCGGTCGAACTGCGGCTGAAACCGAGCGGGCTAGTGTCGGCTCTCGGCGGCATTTACAGGATCAAGGAAGGTCGCGCCGTCGAGTACGTCGGCGGTCGGCGGACGTCTGACGGCGAGATAGCGGCCTTCGTGCGGGAAAGCGGAACATATGCGCTTTTGGAGGTGCGGCCGGCGCTTGCCGACGTGACCGACGGTCATTGGGCGTACGAGGCCGTGCTCGGGATGGTCGCGAAGGGATTCGCCGAGCCGGCTGCCGTCGACGGATTTATGCCGGAGCGGCCGGTGACGAGGGCCGAATTCGTCGAATGGCTGGTGCGGGCGCTCCGAATCGGGGAAGAGTCCGGCGGCGCGACTGTGGAACCGTTCGCGGACGTGCCGCGGGAAGCGTCGTATGCGCGGGCGGTCGCGGCGGCCCGCGCCGCGGGAATCGTCGAAGGAAAAGAAAACGGGATGTTCGCTCCGGACCAGACGTTGACGCGCGAAGAGACGGCAGCGCTTCTCGTGCGCGCGGTGAAAGCGGCGAACGTCGGAACGTCTTCCGGCGGAATTGCCCGGACGTTCACCGACATGGCCGACGTCGCACCATGGGCGGTCGAGGCCGTCCGTGCCGCGGCGGATGCCGGTCTGTTCGAAGGAGGACCTGCCGGACGGTTCGAGCCGAAACGAGGGATGACGCGCGCCGAAGCGGCCCAGGTGTTGTGGAGACTTTATCGTTCGGCGGAATGGTAAAAGTTTTAGGGATACGGCCCCCGTGCGGGGCCGTATTTTTTTCTTCGAAACGCGCAGCCTAAATTCCAGAAAGCCTCTTGCAAAACCTAACACATCGTGTTATATTGAAATTGAGCAAAATCAACGATTTCGCCGCATTCGTCGCAGTCGAAAATGGGCAGTCCGCCGTCAAGTTGTGTTGGTAAATCTGGATGAAAAGAGGTGGAACCCATGAGCGCGGCTCAATTTCAGTTGCCGCACGGCGACGACGTCATCACCGTCCGGCTGACGGTGCGGGAAGCGATCGCTCTCGGCATGGGCGAAAAGTTTCATCTTCGTCCCGATATCGCCGCCGGCGCCCGCCGTAAGCTGAAGCGCTCCGTCACCGAGAAGCTGCTGAATGAAGCGCGAAAGAGTGAAGTCGAGTTTTCCTACCTGTGACAAATGCTGTGAGCGAAAACGGATTTTCACTCACCGGCTCCGCGGATGGTTTCGCGGAGCTTTTTGCATTTTTCGGCCGGTTGCACTATCATGCAGGAGGAGGGATCCGGCATGAGGCTGAGGGGACGAAAAGGGATCCGGGAAGATTTGGAGAATCAGCCGGATCTGGTTGTTTTGCAGCCTTTTGAATGGCGCGGCAGGTGGCGTGAACGGTTCGGAAACGACAGGCCGATTTACGTCGAACTCGGCATGGGCAAAGGCAAGTTTATCGCCGAGATGAGCCGGCTTCATCCCGACATCAATTTCGTCGGGGTAGACATGTTCGACGAACTGATTCGCCGCGCCAGCGTCAAGGCGAGGGCGGGAAGTCCGGACGGCCGCGCCCCGGGCAATTTGGTGCTTGTTTTGCTCAACGTCGAGAGAATCGAGGAAGCGTTCGCCGAAGGCGAGATCGAGCGCATTTACCTCAATTTCAGCGATCCGTGGCCGAAGAAGCGGCATGCCAAGCGGCGGCTGACCCATCCGCGGTTTCTTGAAAAATATTGCCGCCTGCTCAACGAATACGGCGAAATTCATTTCAAAACCGACAGCGCGCCGTTTTTCGAATATTCGCTGAACGCATTCGCCGATATGGGATTGCGGCTGCGCAGCATTTCGCTCGACTTGCATGCCGGCGGTCCGGCGCCGGGGCATGTGATGACGGAATATGAACAAAAGTTTGTATCGCAGGGGTTACCGATTTACCGGTGCGAAGTGCTGGTCGGACGTGAAGCGATCGCCGCGCACGAGCGCAGCGTCCGGGAAAAATGGGCCGCCGACCGAACGATGCGCGTCCGCAGCGTTCAGCCGATGAGTCCGAACGCGGCGATGCCCGCGACCGTTCCGAGCAGTGCGCCGACCAGCACGTCGGAGGGGTAATGCAGTCCGAGAACGATGCGCGATATGCCGACGGCCAACGCGATCGGCAACAGCGCGACGACGGCCGGAGGAACCGCAAGCGCGAACGGCACGGCGACGGAGAAGGCGGCGGCCGTATGTCCCGAGGGGAACGACGGATCGCGCAGCGGGTTGCGGCACGCCAGGGCATCCGGCCAAACGAGATACGGCCGCCGGCGGCGGCACAGACGCTTCAGGACGGCGACCGGCAGATGACTGGCCGCCAGCGCGATCAAGGCGGCATTGCCTGCGGCTGAAAGCGGCGGCGGCGCGAATAGAGCGAAGCCGAGCGCCGGCAGCACGGTAGCGGGGGCGGCTCCGAGGCAGGTGACCGCACGGAACAGCGCATCCGCCCGTCGGCGAAGAACGCCCCGGTTCATCCAGGCGAACAACCGGCGTTCGCTGGTCTGCATCCATGAAACAAGACGGGTCACGGTTTCTCCCTCCCGAAAGCTTGAGACGACCGGTTCGGCGGCGCGGACTGACACGCCCCCGGCCGTCGTTGACGAATTCATTTTACCACGCCAGTATTAAGCGAAGATGAAATCGCGAACGCAGGTACCGACGGGCGTTGTGGAGCGTGTAAAGTTTAAGTAGGGGATGCCCTTGGCAGGATTTTCGGGGGCGGAAAGCGAAGAGACCTCACATCCCAAATCCCAAAAAGGAAGCCGCGT